>NZ_CBFFRK010000006.1:25179-84401 GCF_965644245.1 Erwinia sp. V71 | reverse complement strand
CACTGAAAACGATAGATGAACGGCAATCATTGTAGTCATGAACAGAACTTTGAATGATTAAATCGCACCTTCCCTAACGTAGCCTGGCTCTCTTTCGTCAATATTGCTCTGAAAGCTGCGCAGTGGCACCACGCCATATCAAAATGCTGACAAAACACATGGCTTATGCGATTGCGCAGTGTTACTTCAAGTATATGTAGTGGATAAAGAAATGCTTTTGCCATACGCGCATTGTAAAGATACAGCCCAAATGCGTAGTCCAGATTATGCCCGGCACTGACCAGATACGGTTCAAAGCGTGTATCAGACAGGCTGGCAATGAGATTTGGGCCGCTTCCATCGTACGACCAGGGAACTTGACTTTCTGCCATGGCTCTTTAAAATCCTTTTCAGAGCAGTTGGAGCGGCCCCTCTGGTTTAACCAAGCGCCACCAACAATCTTACCAGAGCCCCGAGACAGACTACGGTCCCTCTCGGGGTTTCGCTTTTTGGGGACTACTGTTGGGCATTATATGCTTAACTGCCTGGAAAACAGCCTGTTGCGATGCCGCTGGAGCGATCATTTCACAACTTTACATCTGCACAGCTTCATCGCTGCTTTCTGCCTGTTCATCGGGTGGATTCCCTGCTCTGATATCCACTTCCCCCCATAACCTAAAGCTATAGCCGCAGGTTATACCCCTCTATCAAACAAGCATTCGTCAGCATGTCATGGAAATGAAATAGTCGTCTCAGGCAAATCCGAGACGAGAAACATCATGCTGATCCCACAACCTTACTTATTATTCCTTGGCGACGTAACCGATCATCTGGCCGCGAAAACCGCACGCGGCATTCAGGTATGGCGCCCTGAGCAGTGCGTGGGCGAAATCCGCCTGCCGGGCTGCACCGTATCCCTCGGTCTTGAGGAACTGGACATTGCCACTGCGCAGGCGCGTGGCGCGAAAACCCTGGTACTGGGCACCGCGAATGCGGGCGGCTACCTGCCGGAACACTGGCTGGACACCGTGCGCGACGCGATTAAAGCGGGCATGAACGTAGCCAGCGGCCTGCATCACCGCCTGGCCGATGAGCCGGAGCTGGTGGCACTGGCGAAAGCGCATAACGTCGAGCTGTTTGATATTCGCCATATGCGTCCAAAACTGTCCGTGGGCAGTGGTAAAAAACGCAGCGGTAAACGTGTTCTGACCGTCGGCACTGACTGCTCCGTCGGCAAAATGTACACCTCGCTGGCGCTGGAAGCGGCGATGCGTGAGATCGGCATGAAAGCCGATTTCCGTGCTACTGGCCAGACCGGCATCCTGGTGGCGGGCGAAGGTATCGCTATCGATGCCGTGATCGCCGACTTTATCGCGGGCGCGGCGGAAGCGCTGTCTCCTGCTAACGATGATGACCACTGGGATATCGTCGAAGGCCAGGGTTCGCTGTTCCACCCATCTTATGCGGGTGTCACCATCGGTCTGATCCACGGTGCGCAGGCGCACTGGCTGGTGATGTGCCATGAAATGGGCCGTCCGCATATGCGCCACCTGCCGCATCAGCCAATGGTCAGCCTGGAAGATTGCGTGGAAGCCAACCTGCGCGCGGCGCGTCTGACCAATGCCGATGTGCAGCTGGCGGGCTTCGCCATCAACACCTCTGCCGTCAGCGAAGCGGAAGCACTCGCCTATTGCCAGCAGGTCAGCGAGCAGTTTGGCGTGCCAGCCACCGACCCGGTGCGCTTCGGTATGGCGGATATCGCCGCGCTGCTGAAAGAGCGGGGCTGATATGCGCAGGATGCAAATTGAAGTGGTGGAACTGCCGTTAGCGCGGCCGTTCGCCATCTCACGTGGCACGCGTACCGCGGTAACCGTGGTGCGCGTGACGCTGGAAGAGAATGGTTTTATTGGCCGTGGCGAATGTACGCCGACGCCACACTACAACGAAACCGCTGACACAGTCAGCGGCCAGCTCGCCGCATTGCAGGCGGAGATCGAAGCCGGTCTGAGCCGCGAAGCGCTGCAGAGCGCATTGCCTGCCGGTTCGGCGCGTAATGCGCTCGACTGCGCACTGTGGCGGCTCAATGCGGCGCTGCAGAAGAAAACCCTGTGGCAGCTGCTGAATACTCAGCCGCCGCAGTCGGTGATCACCGCAGAAACCCTCAGCCTCGACAGCGTGGAAAATATGGCCAGTGCAGCGGCAGATGCCGTATCACGTGGCGCCATCCTGCTGAAGATCAAACTGAACCGCGATGCGATTGTGGAAAAAGTGGCGGCGATCCGTCAGGCCGCACCGGATGCCACGCTGATTATCGACGCCAATGAAGCCTGGGCGGGAGTTGATCTCGCCAGCCTGTTCGATGCGCTGACGCAGTACAACATTGCGATGATTGAGCAGCCGTTACCGGCGGGCAGCGATGGCGATCTGCAGCGTTTTCCGCATGTGATCCCGGTTTGTGCCGATGAAAGCTGCCATCAGCGCGGTGATATCGCCGGTCTGCGTAATCGCTACGAGATGATCAACATCAAGCTGGATAAATGCGGTGGTCTGACTGAAGCGCTGGCGATGGTCGCCGAAGCGCAGCAGCACGGCATGCGCGTAATGGTCGGTTGTATGCTCGGCTCTTCGCTGGCGATGGAAGCGGCGCTGCCGGTGACACTGACCGCAGAACATGTCGACCTCGATGGACCGATCTGGCTGGCGGCTGACAGCTCGCCGTTCCTTTCCTACAGCAATGGCCGCATCTGGCTTTAACCCTGACCCGGAGTGACGATGACGGATACCCTTTTAACTTCAGCAGAACCCGCCGCGCCCTCCGCTTCCAGCCTGTCGCCTGTGCTGGCGGTTAACGATCTGAGCGTTAGCTTTCACGGGCGCAGTGGCAAGAATCTGGCGCTGAAAGGCGTCTCGTTTAGTGTTAATCAGGGCGAGATTGTCGCCGTGGTGGGCGAGAGTGGTTCCGGTAAATCGGTCACCTCGCTGGCGGTGATGGGGTTGCTGGCCGCCTCCGCTAAAATTGAACGCGGCAATGTCGAGTTCGCTGGCCGCGACCTGTTTGCGCTGAATGATGAGCAGCGTCGTCAGCTGCGCGGACGCGGCATGGCGATGATTTTTCAGGAGCCGATGACCTCGCTCAACCCGGTGCTGAAAGTGGGCGACCAGCTCACCGAAGCGCTGCGCGATCATCAGCTGTGTGACGCGCAGGCGGCGCAGCTGAAAGCGCGTGAGTTGCTGCGCAAGGTGCGTATCGCCGATGTCGATCGGGTGATGAAAAGCTATCCGCATTCGCTGTCTGGCGGTATGCGCCAGCGGGTGATGATCGCGCAGGCGCTGGCCTGCGATCCTCAGTTGCTAATTGCCGATGAACCCACCACTGCACTCGATGTGACGGTGCAGGCGCGTATTCTGCAGATCCTGCGTGACCTGCAGCAGCAGACCAATATGGCGGTGATGTTTATCACCCACGATATGGGCGTGGTCGCCGAAGTGGCGGATCGCGTGGTGGTGATGTATCGCGGCGAAGTGGTGGAGCAGGGCAGTGTGGAGCAGATCTTTACCGCCCCGCAGCACCCGTACACCCGCTCACTGCTGGCGGCCGTACCGCGTCTGGGTGATATGCGCGAACGCCAGTGGCCGCAGCGCTTCCCGCTGATTGGTCAGCAGGATGACAATCCGCAGCCGGAACAGATCACGGCACGTTATGAAGAGAAACCGTTGCTCGATGTGCGCGGACTGCGCGTCTATTACCCGGTGCGCAGTGGCGTCTTTTCCGCGCTGACCCACCGTGTGCATGCCGTCGAGCAGATTGATTTCAGCCTGTGGCCGGGCGAAACGCTGGCAATTGTTGGCGAGAGCGGTTGTGGCAAATCGACCACCGGACGTGCGCTGCTGCGCTTAATCGAAAGCCAGGCGGAAAGCATCCATTTCCAGGGCGAAGAGATTTCTCATCTGAAAGAGCAGGCGTTTCTGCCGCTGCGGCGCGAAATTCAGATGGTGTTTCAGGACCCGTATGCCTCACTCAATCCACGTCTCACCGTCGGCTTTACCATCGCCGAACCGCTGCTGCTGCACGGGCTGGTGAAATCGCTGGAAGAAGCGACCCCACAGGTACAGGCGCTGCTGAAAAGCGTCGGACTGCTGCCGGAGCATGCCCGCCGTTATCCGCACGAGTTTTCCGGCGGTCAGCGTCAGCGTATTGCGATTGCGCGCGCGATGGCGTTGCAGCCGAAGGTAATTATCGCCGACGAAGCGGTTTCTGCGCTGGATGTCTCGATCCAGGCTCAGGTGGTGAACCTGATGATGGATCTGCAGAAAAGCACCGGCGTGGCCTGGATCTTTATTTCCCACGATATGGCGGTGGTGGAACGTATCGCCAACCGTGTGGCGGTGATGTACCTCGGGCAGATCGTCGAGATTGGCCCGCGCCAGGCGGTATTCAATAACCCACAACATCCTTACACCCGACGCCTGCTGTCATCGGTGCCGATTGCCGATCCACTGAATCGTGCAGTACGCAATTTCGATGACAGCGAGATCCCTTCGCCATTGCGCAAGGTGGGCACCGAGGTGGCGAAAACCCGTTACCGCCAGGTGGCCGATCAGCACTGGGTCGCCGAAGACGCCATTTTATAAGCAAGACAAGACTACTCACTCTGGAGAGACACCATGAAGCCATTAGTTCGTCGTTCTGCTGTTGCCCTCGGGCTGTCATTGTGTCTGGCGGCGTTTGCCCAGGCACAGGATTTACGTATTTCCGCGTATGTGGATATTACCGGGATGGACCCGCACGATACTTCGGATAACGCCAGCTACTCAGTGCAGAGTGGGGTGTTTGAGCGTCTGTTCCAGTTCGACAGCAAGATGAAGCTGACGCCCTGGCTGGCAACCGATTACACCAGCAACGCTGATGCGACGGAGTTTGTGCTGAATCTGCGTAGTGGTGTCACTTTCCAGGATGGTACGCCGTTTGATGCTGAAGCGGTGAAAACCAACCTTGACCGTCTGGCGGATCAGACCAAAGGCCTGAAACGCAACAGCCTGTACAAGATGATCAAAACGGTGACCGTGGTGTCGCCAACACAGGTGAAAGTAGAGCTGAACCAGTCGTTTGGTGCCTTTATCAACACCCTGGCACACCCGTCTGCGGTGATGTGGAGCCCGTCGATCCTGAAACAGTACCCGGAAGAGGCGCAGCTGCGTCTGCATCCGGTCGGCACCGGTCCGTTTAAGTTTGCCGAATGGCAGCCAGGTAAGTTCGTTAAGCTGATCAAGAACCCAACTTACTGGCGTCAGGGCTGGCCAAAAGTGGACAGCGTGACCATTTCACCAAGCCCGGAAGATGCTACCCGCGTGGCGGCGCTGAAAGCAGGTCAGGTGGATGCGATTTATCCTCTGCCAGCCGATCTGATCGCCACCGTGCAGAGTGACAGCAAGCTGGCGATCCAGCGTGACCCGAGCATCTATCTCTACTATATGGCGCTGAACACCCAGCATAAGCCGCTGGCAGATGTACGTGTGCGTCAGGCGATCAACTATGCCGTTAACCGCGATCTGTGGCTGAAAGTCGGCTTTGCCGGTATGGGCGCACCAGCGACTTCCGCGATGCCTGCGGGCGTGCAATTCTATGAAAAACAGACCGCGGTGGATTACAGCTACAACCCGGAAAAAGCCAAAGCGTTGCTGAAAGAAGCCGGTTATGGCGAGGGGCTGGATCTGAAACTGTGGAGCACCAACACCACACCAGCGGTACGCGCTGCGCAGTTCCTGAAACAGCAGCTGGGCGCGGTCGGTATTCGTGTGACGGTGACGCCAATGGATTCCGGTACGCGTAACGCCAAACTGTGGGGCGTGAAAGATCCGAAACAGGCTGAGTACGATCTCTACTACGGTGGCTGGTCTACCTCTACCGGTGATGCTGACTGGGCGCTGCGTCCACTGTTTGCCACCGAATCCTGGGTTCCAACCTCGTATAACGTCTCTTACTACAGCAATGCGGAAGCGGATAAAGCGATTGCTGGTGGCCTGCAAACCGCCGACCCGGCAAAACGTGCTGTCGCTTACGCTGAAGCACAGAAAGTGCTGTGGAAAGATGCGCCAATCGCGTTCCTGGGTACGCCGGATAACCTGGTCGGAAAAACCAAAAATCTGACCGGTGTTTCCATGCTGGCAGACGGTAACCTGCTGTTTACTCAGGCTGAATTTAAATAACGATAAAGAGGGCGGCGATCACGCCGCCCCGGTTGCTTTGCGCCCTCACCAGGGGCATGTTCTTCCTTAAACGACGAGAATTCACCATGTTTGCTTATATCGTCCGACGTCTGCTGGAAATGATCCCGGTACTGCTGGTGGTCTCGCTGTTGGTGTTCGGTTTTATCAAATTATTACCAGGCGATCCGGCGCGTATTTATGCCGGGCCGGACGCCTCCATTGAAGCCGTGGAAGCGGCACGTCAGCATCTGGGGCTGAACGATCCGCTGCCGCAGCAGTATATCAACTGGCTGTCTGGTCTGTTTAAAGGCGATCTGGGCGTGACTTACCGCACCCAGCAGCCGGTGACGCAGGTGATTGCGCAAGGGTTTACGCCAACGTTGCTGCTGGCGCTGGCCGGTTTCGCCTGGTCGGTGGTGCTGGGGCTGGTGATCGGCGTGATTGCCGCACTGCGCCGTGGCAAGTTTCTCGACTGGTCGCTGATGAGTCTGGCGGTGGGCGGTATTTCGATGCCGTCCTTCTGGCTGGGCCTGCTGCTGATCCAGTTTGTCGCCATGCCGTTTGGCCTGTTCTCGGTCAGCGGTTTCAATAAAGCCAGCGATATTATCCTGCCCGCGCTGACACTGGGCGCTTCCGTGGCGGCAGTGATGGCGCGCTTTACCCGTTCGGCATTTCTCGAAGTGGCGCAGGAAGATTATGTGCGCACCGCCAGAGCCAAAGGTCTGCGCAGCCGGCTGGTGACCTGGAAACACGTGATGCGCAATGCGTTGATCCCGGTGATCACCATGCTCGGTCTGCAGTTCGGTTTTCTGCTCGGTGGCTCAATTGTGGTGGAAAGCGTGTTTAACTGGCCGGGCCTGGGCTGGCTGCTGATTGAGTCGATCAAATCGCAGGATCAGCCGGTGATTCAGGCGCTGGTAATGCTGTTCGTGTTTGAATTTATTGTAATTAACCTGCTGGTCGATCTGCTGTATGCAGTCGTGAACCCGGCGATCCGTTTACGTTAGGAGCTGATGATGACGATGCCAACCGAACCGGTCATTCCGGTAGTGACAGAGCAAGACACCATCCGCTCACCGTGGCGTGATTTTCTCCATGCCTTTGTGCGTAACCCGCTGGCGCTGATCTCCGGCGGTTTTATCGCCCTGTTGCTGCTGGTGGCGATCTTCGCCCCGTGGCTGGCGCCGTGGAACCCGATGGAGCCGGACTGGATGGCGCTGTCATCGCCGCCGTCGCTGGCCCACTGGATGGGTACTGACGATCTGGGGCGCGATATCCTGAGCCGTATTATTTACGGCACGCGTATCTCGCTGTATGTCGGCGTATTATCGGTAACGCTGGGGATGCTGGCAGGCATCCTGCTCGGTCTGCTGGCGGGCTACTATGGTCGCTGGGTGGATATGCTGATTATGCGTGGCTCGGACGTGCTGTTCGCCTTCCCGGGCATGCTGCTGGCGATTGCCGTGGTGGCGATCCTTGGCCCGGGGCTGAATAATGTGATTATCGCTGTGGCGGTATTCAGTGTGCCGGTGTTCGCCCGTATTGTGCGCGCCTCGACGCTGGCACTGAAACAGGCGGCGTATGTTGAAGCGGTGCGCTGCGCCGGCGCACCGGATCGGGTGATCCTGTTGCGCCATATCCTGCCTGGTACGCTGTCGAACGTCATTGTCTACTTCACCATGCGTATCGGCACCAGTATTCTGACCGCGGCGGGACTGAGCTTTATCGGCCTCGGCCCGGAGCCGGATGTACCGGAGTGGGGCAATATTCTGGCGATGAGCCGCAATATGATGATGGCGGGGCTGTGGCACGTCAGTGTCTTCCCGGGTGTGGCAATTTTTGTCACCGTGCTGGCGTTTAACCTGCTGGGGGATGCACTGCGCGACACCCTCGACCCGAAACTGAAAAGCTGAGAACAGAGATGTATTTTCTACAGATGCAGCGCGATTTGCTGCTGCAACGCTGGCGTGAAACGCGCAGCCTGGGTCAGCCGCGCAGCGCCACCGGGGCACGCAATACGCTGGCAGATGTGCCCGGCGTGCGCGTCGGCCACAGCACGCTGGCTGACGGCGAGAAACAGACAGGCGTCACCGCCATTGTGCCGCCGGGCGATAACCTGTTCACTCAGCCGCTGCCTTGTGGCGCGGCGGTGCTGAACGGTTTTGCCAAACCGGTGGGACTGGTACAAATCGAAGAGCTGGGCGTATTGCAGACACCGATTCTGCTGAGCAACACGCTGGCAGTCGGCACACTGTTTACCACACTGGTGCGCGACGCCATCAGCCGCAATGCGGAGCTGGGGCGCAGCCTGCCGACGGTCAATCCGCTGGCGCTGGAATGCAATGACGGCTGGCTGAACGATATTCAGGCGCTGGCAGTGACCGAAGCGATGGCGCAGCAGGCGTTAGCCGATGCGGATAGCGATTTTGCCCGCGGCAGCGTGGGCGCTGGTCGCGGTATGAGCTGCTTCAGTCTGAAAGGCGGTATTGGCAGTGCTTCACGCGTGATCCCAACCCTCAATGCCACGCTGGGCGTGCTGGTGCTGGCGAACTTCGGCGCGCTGAACGCGCTGACGCTGGACGGTGTGCGCTTCGGCGAGGCCATTGCGCCGCTGCTGCCGGAACTGACGCCGCAGCGCGACGCCGGTTCGATCATCATTATTATGGCCACCGATGCGCCGCTTGATGCTCGACAGTTAAAGCGCGTGGCGAAACGCGCCGGAGCAGGGCTGGGGCGTCTGGGCAGCTACTGGGGACACGGTTCCGGCGATATCGCGGTGGCGTTTTCCACGCAGCCACAGCCAGAACCGCCTGCGGATGCGGCGCTGGAACCGTTGCTGGCGGCGGCGGCCGATGCTACCGAACATGCGGTGCTGGATGCGTTACTGAGTGCCGACGCGGTCAGCGGTTTCCGCGGCCATTACCGCCCGGCGCTGCGCGATATTCTCGATCAACTGGCTGACAAGGGATAGCCGATGAAAATCTTTATTTCCGCCGATATTGAAGGTATTGCCGGGGTGATGCGCCCTGAGCAGTGTAGTCCGGGAACCGCTGAGTATCAGCTGGCGCGTGGGCTGATGGAGCAGGAAGTGAATGCCGCTATCGATGGCGCGTTTGCCGGTGGCGCCAGCGAAGTGGTGGTGGCTGACAGCCATGCGCAAATGACCAATCTGCGGGCGGAAAATATCGATCCGCGTGCGCGACTGGTGCAGGGTAAGCCACGCGGTCTGTCGATGGTGGAAGGGCTGGAACAGCAGCATTACGATGGCATGATGTTTGTCGGCTATCACAGCGCCGCCGGCGAGCGTGGCGTACTGGCGCATACCATTAACGGGCGCGCGTTTTACCGGATGAAAATCAATGGCCTGGTGATGGGCGAAACGGATATTTACGCTGCGGCAGGTGCTGAACAGGGTACACCGTTGTGGCTGGTCAGTGGTGATGACTGCCTGAAATCATGGATCGGTGAGTATTATCCATCGGTGGATTATGTCTGTGTGAAGCGGGCGATCTCCCAGACCTGCGCTGAGTCCATGAGCCCGCAGGCGGCGCGCGATGCGCTTCGCGCCACGGCAGCGGATGCAGTGCGTCAGGCACGCAGTAAAGTGACCAGTCGCCTGAGCGGGCCTTATCAGCTGGAGCTGATGGTCAGTAAACCGGTGCTGGCGGACCTGTTCTGTCTGGTGCCCGGTGTTGAACGTATTGATGCGGTCACTGTGGGTTATCAGGCAGAGAAAATGGCGACCATTATCAGCCTGCTGAGTGCGTTTTCTTATCTGGCGTCCACCCAGAATTAATGTCTGCAACGAGCATGGTCAGTCGCCCTGGCTGACCATGTTCCATCCTGTTCACGTGGCTGTACTTTTCGTCCGCAGCTCAATCCTGAACGTCGCATCAGGCGTACTGGTGTAACCATTTCTCATACTGCTCAGGCCATACCGCCGTCGGCGTGCCTGCTTTGCCCATGCCAAAACCATGTCCGCCCGTGGCGTAACGATGCATCGCAACCGGAACACCATTCTGTTCGCAGGAAGCAGACATCATCAGCGTGTTGTGTGGATCAGACAGCGGATCGTTCTCTGCCTGCACAAGAAAAAAGGGAGGCGAGTGTGGCGTGACGTAATTCTGCACTGACCATGCGGCGTTCGCGGCGGCAGAGGCGCCTGCACCCACCAGAAGTTTATGTGCCGAAGTATGGGTATAGGGTTTTTCCAGTGTGATCACCGGGTAAATCAATGCAGCGCTATCGGCTGTCGCGGGCAATTCATCGAGAGGGTCAGTGACCGGATACGAGCGAAAGCCGGGCCGGGTCGCGGCCATGCCCATCAGATGCCCACCGGCAGAAAATCCCAGTACGCTGACCCGTTTTTCGCGCTGACGTAAAATCCGCAGCGCGCGTTGTGCATCCTGTAATGACACCAGGTTGTGGTCGCGCCAGCCTTCACCCGGCAGGCGGTAGCTCAGGATAGCGGCGGTGTAACCCCGCGCAGCCAGCCAGCGGGCGGCGGGCCAGGACTCTTTCCCGATTTGAATTCTTTTGTATCCTCCACCGCCAGCGATCAGCACACTATGCCCGTTCGGTACTGCAGGTGTCAGTATGGTCAGGGTTGGGATCGCGATATTGCTCTGCGCCCCTGACGAAGAAATCATGGTGTTGCCGTGCGGACCG
Organism: Erwinia sp. V71; assembly: GCF_965644245.1. Classification (NCBI taxonomy): domain Bacteria; kingdom Pseudomonadati; phylum Pseudomonadota; class Gammaproteobacteria; order Enterobacterales; family Erwiniaceae; genus Erwinia; species Erwinia sp. V71. The sequence continues at coordinate 73,547 of NZ_CBFFRK010000006.1, read as the reverse complement.
CCTCCGCCGGGAGGCGTCCCTGTCCAGAGTGGGATCACCAGAGGCTGACTGGCAGGCAAAGCCGCAAACGACAGCCCGGTTGTTGTTGTGACCAGTGAGGCTGCAAAGCCCGTCAGAAAATGGTGGCGGTTCATAGCGGTTCTCCTGAATCAATACTGAACCGATTTCAGCAGAAAAATAAGGAGGAAAAATGATAAACAGCTCGGATCTGTCGCGGGGATAAACATAGTCTGGTGACGGGGAGCCAGCGCTCCCCGGGTGATTAGCGGGTATATTTCACGATACGGCTGCGATTGAGCAGTAAACGCAGGCTATTGCCCTCCTGCTGCAACACAAAGCGTTTCTCCCATGGTCCATCAAATGCGGTTGCAAGTACGCGCCCTTTCCCCAGCGACACCAGCGTGGCATAAATCGAGGCCGGGCCAATGCCCATCTGCAGTCTGTCGCCGTCAATATCCAGTACGCTGCGTGATGCCGCCAGCTGCCAGCGTCCCTGCATGTGCTGCAGGCTGTCGTCTTCAGTCAGTGGCACAAAACGGCGTGCGGCGTACCCAATTTCACCCACAATCGCCGCGCCATCCTGACGTAAACGCAGCGGGAAGGTGCTGGACAGCGACACCGCTTCGCCGGCCTGTAAACTGCGGTACAGCGTCTCTCCCGCGCCCAGCCAGGTGGCGGTGGCGCCTTTAATTTCCAGCCAGTCAGCGCCGTTGTCAGCCACATACAGACCCGGTGTTAAATCGTGGCCTTTTTCCGGCAGCGACTTATCCAGCAGCGCCGCCATGATCTTCAGCGCGTTCTCATAGGTGGTGACGTCTTCACGGTTCGCCACCAGCGCCAGACCCACTTTCAGCTGCGGATGCAGCAGGAAGTAACTCTTGTAACCGGCATGCGAGCCGCCATGACCCAGCAGATGATGCGCACCCACGCGTGAATGGGCGATCCCCAGCCCGTAGCCAGTCTCGCGGCCATCAGCGAGATAGCGTGGCGCACTGAGCCGCGCCAGCACACCCGCGCCGGGGCCGCGATCCGCCAGCAACGCCTGCAGCCAGCGGCTGAGATGGGCGACACTGCCGGTGACGCTGCCAGACGCGGAGAGATGCAGACCGGCGCTGGCCAGCAACCAATGCTCACCCTGACGCCAGTAACCCGGCACCAGACCCGGCACGATATCAAACCAGGTTTCTGGTGCGATCAGGAGGATATCCAGCGGCTGACAGATATGTTGTTGCAGCAGATCGTTAAACAGCACGCCTTTGGCTTTCAGTGCCTCCTCCACCAGCCGGTAGCCGGTATTGGAGTAGGACACTTCACTGCCGCAGGGATAGCTGAGGTCGCCATATTGCGCGCAGAAATCCAGCAGGGCGTCAGCGCTGGTGGCGTTATAGACCGATAACCCGAGCAGTGACAGCGTCTCACGCACATCGGGCAGTCCGGCACTCATATCCAGCGCCTGACCGACCGTCACCTGGCCGTTCTCACCGCTCAGCTGCGGCAGATGCTGCTCCAGCTTATCCTGCAGCGACAGCAGATCGCTGGCCGGGCCGCTGACCATGGTCGCGAACAGATGTTTGGTGACCGACGCGAAACGCACCACGCTGTCAGGGGTAAACGGTGTTTGCTGGGCTAAATCCGCCAGTCCGCTGGCGTGGCTGACATGGATGCTGTCGGCGTCAAACAGCGTAATCGCGCCGCCCGGCTGGCCGGGCTGATTCCAGTCGGCCACGACCTGCGCGGCGACTTTGCTGGCCTGTTGCCAGTTAAGCTTCATGCGGGTTCCTCAAGTGTGATACTGAGATCGAACAGTTCCGCCGTGTGCGGGTGCTGAATCCGGCGGGCGCGCAAGTCATCCGCGGTTAACTGTTCCACCATTTCACCCTGTTGCATCACGCCAATACGCTGGCAGAGATGGGTAACCACCGCCAGGTTATGGGTCACCATAATGTAAGTGAGCTGCCGCTCGGTACGTAAATCGCTGAGCAGGTTGAGGATTTCCGCCTGCACTGAAACATCCAGCGCCGAGGTCGGTTCATCCAGCAGCAACACTTCCGGTTCCGCAATCAGCGCGCGGGCAATGGCCACGCGCTGGCGCTGTCCACCGGACAACTGGTGAGGAAAACGGAAACGTACCGCGGCAGGCAGGCCCACTTCCTGCAGTGCTTTGGTAATCCGCTGCTCGGCGTTGTCCAGCCGGTGTACCAGCAACGGCTCATGCAGAATGCGGTCAATGGTTTGCCGTGGATGCAGCGAGCCATACGGGTCCTGAAACACCATCTGCACCTGACGGAAGAAGCTGCGACCACGATGTGCCGCCAGCTGCATCCCGCCAAATTCCACTGTGCCCTGCCAGTCATTATTTAATCCGGCCAGCACGCGCAGAATGGTGGACTTACCGGAGCCGCTTTCGCCGACAATGCCAAAGCTTTCGCCATTGCCGACCTGAAAACTGACGCCTTTCACCACTTTATGGCTGCCAAAGGCGATATGTAAATTGTCGATATTAATCATCGTTATTACCTGACCGGGAAAGGCAACGCTGCTCCCGGTGTGCAGAGGCGGCATCGCTGCCGCCTGGGGTTAATCGCGCCATGAAGCTTCGCGCTGCATCACGGGCAGTCGCGCGCGCGGCTGGCGCAGCGACGGCAGGCAGGCCAGCAATCCCTGAGTATAAGGATGCTGCGCCTGATGCAGCTGACCGGCTTCCAGCAGCTCGACAATACGTCCGGCGTACATCACCGCTACCCGATCGCAGAAATGGGAGACCAGCGGCAGGTCATGGCTGATCAGAATCAGTCCCATACCGCGCTGCGACACCAGTTCATCGATCAGCTTCAGGATCTCCGCCTGCACCGTCGCATCCAGCGCGCTGGTGGGTTCATCGGCGATCAGCAGCTCCGGGTCAGGCGCCAGCATCATGGCGATCATCACGCGCTGGCCCATCCCGCCAGATACCTCATGCGGATATTTCTGCGCCACCTGCTCAGGATCGCGGATCTTCACCTGTTGCAGCAGATCAATCGCCGCCGCCAGCGCAGCCTTTTTGCTGCCGCCTTTATGCTCGCGCCAGGCTTCGGCGATCTGCTGGCCAATGGTCATCACCGGATTCAGTGAATACTTCGGGTCCTGCAGAATAAAACCGACGCGCTTGCCGCGGATCTGACGCAGGGTTTTCTCCGACGCGCCACGCAGATCGATACCGTCAAAACTCAGTTTATCCGCTTCGATGCTGGCACTGCCGGGCAGCAGCTGCATCAGGCTGCGTGCGGTCAGTGATTTACCGGAACCGCTTTCGCCCACAATGGCGAACTTCTCTTTGCCAACGCTGAGGGATACGCCACGTACCGCCTCGAAACGCTCCGTGCGGTTACTGAAAGTAATACGCAGGTTTTCAATTTCGACCAGCATTTAGCGCTCCTTAGGATCGAGGACGTCCCGCATGCCGTCGCCGAGGAAGTTGAACGCCAGCGAGGTGAGGAAGATTGCGATACATGGCATCAGTGGCACCCACCATTCGCTGAACAGGAAGCGACGGGCGGTGGCGATCATGGTGCCCCATTCCGGTGACGGCGGCTGTGCGCCCATGCCGAGGAAGCCAAGGCTGGCGGCAGTGATAATAATTGAGCTCATATCCAGCGTAACGCGCACAATCAGGCTCGGCACACACAGTGGCATCACATGACGCAAGATAATGCGCAGTGGCGCGGCGCCGGTCAGGCGGCTGGCAGCGATAAAGTCGCTGTTGCGGAACTGCAATGTTTCGGCGCGCGCCAGGCGGGCATAAGGTGGCCAGGCCGTGAGCGCAATCGCCAGGATGGCACTTTCGACCCCCGGTTTCAGCGCGGCGACAAACGCCAGTGCGAGAATCAGGCGTGGAAAGGCGAGGAAGATATCCGTCAGACGCATCAGCGCCTTATCCAGCAGGCCACCGGTATACCCGGCGATGCAGCCAATCAGCAGACCCAGCGGTGCGGTGAGTACCACCACCGCAATCACCATGCCGAGCGTGGTGCGGCCACCGTAAATGATGCGCGTCCAGATATCGCGCCCCAGTTCATCGGTCCCCAGCCAGTGCTGCGCGGAAGGCGCGGCGAGGCGGTTGGACAGATCCTGGAAACCGGGTGTGTACGGCGTCAGCAGCGGTGCAAACAGCGCCAGCAGCAGCACCGCAAGGATCACCAGCAGTCCGGACATTGCCAGCGGGTTGCTGCGCAGTCCCAGCCACAGGCGGTAACGTCGCCCCCACACCGCCTGGCGACGGGTGGCGGGCGTTTCATCGAGCAGCCATGCTCGTGTCAGTTGTTTCATTTTACGCGTGGATCCCAGAGTCGGTAGAGGAGGTCGGCAAGCTGGTTGAGCAGCACATAAACCGTGCCGACCAGCAGCGTGGCGCCAACCACCGGATTCATATCAGCATTCATTAGTGAAGTGGTGAGGTACTGCCCCAGTCCGGGCCAGGCGAAGACGTTTTCGGTGACCACCGCGCCTTCGAGCAGTCCGGCGTAGGTCAGCGCCAGCACCGTCACCAGCTGCACGGCAACCGTGGGAAACGCGTGACGCCAGATCACCCGCCGTGACGACAACCCTTTGGCGCGCGCGGTAATGACGAATTCGCCACTCAGTGCGTTGAGCATAAAGGTGCGCGTCATACGGGTGATGTAAGCCATGCTGAAATAAGCGAGGATCAGAACCGGCTGCGCCATATGCGCCAGCGCATCATGGAAGGCGTCGATATCGCCCGCCAGCAGCGAGTCCACGGTCAGCAGACCGGTCACCTGCGGCACCATATCCTGGAAGATAATGTCCTGACGTCCCGGCCCCGGTGCGATACCGAGCACGGCGTAGAACACCAGCAGGCTAAGCAACGCCAGCACAAACACCGGCAGGGAATGCCCGGCCAGACAGACCACGCGGATAACCTGGTCGGTAGTTTTTCCCTGACGTACCGCCGCCCAGACACCGAGCGGAATACCAATAATGGCGGCGATAATTATCGCCGCCGTAGCCAGTTCGAGGGTCGCCGGGAAGAAGCGGGCGATATCGGTGGTCACTTCATTACTGGTCAGCACTGAACGGCCTAAATCACCGTGCAGCAGCTGGTTAATGTAGTGGCCGAACTGCACGTACAGGGGCTGATCCAGCCCCATCTCCTGCCTGACACGTTCCACAACCGACTGTGGCGCGTTATCGCCTACTGCTGCCAGCACCGGATCGGTTGGCATCACCCGACCAATAAAGAAGGTGAGGATCGACAAACCAAACAGCGTCAGCAGCAGGCTACCCAGCGAACTGAGAAAAGATTTCAGTGACGACATCAGGCTTTTTTCACCTGCTCATACGGGTTATCACGCAGTACCGTTAAGTGTACGCCAGTGATGTTTTTGCCACAGGCGAGGTTTTTGGTGTCCTGCATCATCTCAATGAACGGGCTCTTTTCACGATGCTCGCGCTGGATTTTTTCATACAGCGCCAGACGTTTCGCCGGATCTTTCTCGTGCAGCGCTTCAACCGTCATCTTGTTGAAGGCATCGTCGGACCAGCCGCAGCGCCAGGCGAGGGTGCGGTTACGTGCCTCAGTACTGTTATCGGTGTTCACGCAGAACGCTTCGGTATTGGAGTTCGGATCGAAATAGTCCGCGCCCCAGACGGTCAGCGCCAGCTGGTGTGAACGGGCGCGCATTTTGGTCAGCACCTGACGGTTTTCTGACGAGATCAGTGACACTTTAATGCCGACCGCAGCCAGCTGGGTTTGCAGTGCCTGAGCGATGTCCGGGTAAGGCTGCGCCGAGTAGTGATCAAGGGTGATCTCAAAGCCGTTCGGGTAACCGGCTTCCGCCAGCAGCGCTTTGGCTTTTGCCACATCCACTTTAAACGGCTGGTCGTCCAGTGCTGCCGGGAAACCTGACGGCAGGAAGCTCTGATGCACGCGGTGAGTCAGCGGCAGAATGTTTTGCTGGATGCTGTTGTAGTCAATCGCCCATTTCAGCGCCTGCCACACCTGCGGCTTCTTCAGGTGTTCATGGGTGGTGTTGCACGACATCAGCATAATGCTGGAGACATCGGCTTTAATCACGTTGAAGTTGCTGTCGCCCTGCAGCGGTTTCAGCTGCTCGGTAGTGAGGTCACGCGCAATATCCACATCGCCTTTCTGCAGCATCAGCAGCTGAGCTGCCGGGTCGACGATATGCTTGATGATCACGCGTTTGGTCGCGGTTTTGGACGGATGCTGCGCGTTTTTCTCCAGGATAATGCTTTCGCTGGCTTTCCATGAACGCAGGGTGAACGGACCGGAACCGGCGCTGTTCTGTTTGATCCAGGCATTGCCCTGATCGCCATTCTGCTGATTCGCCAGCGCCGCTTTTTTCTGTACGATGCTGCCGACAGGGGCAGACAGGCAGTAGAGCAGGAAGGTTTCCGCCGCCGGCTCGGCCAGGTTAAGCACCAGCGTTTTGGCATCTTTCGCTACAATCATCTGCTCGGCATTCTCTTTGGTAAAGCCGAACTGGTTGATAATAAAGGCCGGGCTTTTATCCAGTTTGACCACACGCTGCAGGGAGAACGCGGCGTCTTCGGCGGTCAGTGGTGAGCCATCAGAGAATTTCACGGTTGGATCAAGATGGAAGGTAAAGGTTTTGCCGTCTTCGCTCACTTCCCAGCTTTGTGCCAGTTCACCTTTAATTTCACTCGGTTTATCCGGGTTAGGCATCACCAGACGCTGATAAAGGTTACCCACCACTTCAGAGCCAATCGCTTCGAAACTTTCTGCCGGGTCGAGGCTGGTCATGTTGTCGATTTGCATTGCCATGACCAGCATGCTGGCTGGGGTGGCGGCGAAGGCGGTGTTGATGGACAGATACGACAGGAAAGGCACGGCGGAGCATCCTGCAAGAAAACGTCTTCTGGTAACCATGATTTCTCCAACTATTTGATATTTAGTAATAATTTTAAGTTATGTTGCTGTTTTAACCTTGACATCCCTGGTAAGAGAGGCGCATTAATAATGCATCCGGAGAAAGCTGTTGCTCTGCGTGGCAGCAGTGCACCTTTTTGGGGCGCATGCGCTTTCACGAGGCATTTTTCTCACTCTGTTCATCCGTTTACGGGATTTTTTACATGTCTGACATCGTTTCTCCTGACGCCACGCTGGTACCGGTTTTTGACGGTCACAATGATGTGTTACTGCGCCTGTGGCGCTCACATGCCGACGATCCGGCTGGCGCATTTATTCATGGCCCTGCGGCGGGTCAGATGGATTTGCCACGCATTCAACAGGGCGGTATGGCAGGCGGCCTGTTTGCCGCCTATGTGCCTACCGGGGGGGTTAAAGCAAGAAACGCGCCAGGAAAATTAGATTTCGCCAGCGTGCCGGCAACGCCGGGGCAGGATGAAGCGCGCGAGATTACCTTTTCGATGCTTAGCACCTTGTTGCGTATCGAAAAAATGTCGGCAGGACAGGCGAAAATCTGCCGCAGTGGCGCCGATATCCGCCACTGCGTTGAACAGGGTGTGCTGGCAATGGTGATGCATATTGAAGGCGCGGAAGCGCTGGATGCGGACCTGGAACTGCTGGAGGTGTTGTACGCCGCCGGTCTGCGTACCCTTGGCCCGGTATGGAGCCGCACCAATATCTTTGGTCACGGAGTGCCATTCCGCTTCCCGTCATCACCGGATATCGGCCCGGGGCTGACGGAGGCCGGATTACGCCTGGTGCGCGCCTGTAACCAGCTGCGCATTATGGTCGATCTGTCGCATATGGATGAGAACGGCTTCTGGCAAACGGCGGAGATCTCCGACGCGCCGCTGGTGGCCAGTCACTCCAATGCCCATGCCCTGTGTGCCCAGTCGCGTAATCTCACCGACAGACAGCTGGCGGCGATCCGCGAGCGTAATGGTTTTGTTGGCGTCAACTTTGGCACCATGTTCCTGCGCGAAGATGGCAAAAAGAACCCGGATGCGACCGTGGATGAGATTGTGCGCCATGTCGACTATCTGCTGGAAAAAGTGGGTGAAGATGGCGTCGGCTTTGGCTCTGACTTTGATGGCACCACGATTCCGTTTGATATGAAAGATGTCGCCGGACTGCCGCTGCTGGTGCAGGCGCTGGCACACCGCGGTTACGATCGCGCGCTGCTGGAGAAGATTTGCTGGCGTAACTGGGTGCGGGTGCTGGAAGCCACCTGGGGAGAATAATCACGCAATTGCGCCAATCCGGCATCCTCTTTGCATAGCTTAAGGTTATAGGTTAACCATCAAATGAGAACGAGCCATGCGGTTGCGTCATATCGAAGTGTTTCAGGCTATTGTGCAGAGCGGCACCATCAGCGGCGCGGCACGGTTGTTAAACGTGTCGCAGCCGAATGTCAGCCGGGTACTGAGTCACGCGGAGCAGCAGCTGGGGTTTTCGCTGTTTGAACGGCGCAATCAGGGGCTGGTGGTGACCGCCGAAGGCCGTCGTTTGCTGCCGGAAGTGGATGAACTGTATCAGCGTTTGCAGGCGATAAATCAGCTGAGCGAACAACTGCGTAAAGGCGAGGGTCAGACGGTACGTCTTGGTGCCGCGCATGCCTTTGGTCAGATGGTGCTGGCGCCTGCGCTGGTCACTTATCGCCAGCAGGCAGCGGCAGGTGATGTCGAACTGGTGACAGAACACTTCAGTGCCCTGTGCCAGGGCATTCTGCGTGATGAACTCGATTTTGCCCTGGTATTCGGCCAGCAGGTGCATGCGGATCTGCTGGCGGAGCCGTTGTTTCACTCCTCAATGGTGGCGGTGCTGCCGCTGGACAGCCCGCAGCAGGGACCGGTGACGCTCGAATGGCTGTGCCAGAATAATTTGTTAATGATGCAGAACCAGGACCCGCTGGGCCGGGTGCTGCATCGCGCGCTGCGCGACAAGGCGCTGCAGCCTGCTGCTTCGTTGTATATCAAAACCTACTCGGTGATTGCCGATATGGTACTGGCGGGGGGCGGCGTGGGTATTGTCGATCTGTTTACCGCCTGCCGTTATTGTGGCCAGTTGAAGATTGTGCCGATTGCCCAGCCACTGCCGTTTGAAGTGATGCTGATTAGCCGGCGTGATCAGCCACAATCGCAGTCAACTTTGCAGCTAAAACAGGTGATCCGGCAGAAATTGTGGGACATCGCACGCCAGTGCGAAACGCTGTTTTTTACCCCGTCACACCCGGCGCAGGGGCAGTAAATCGCCCTGCAGCTGTCTCACTCCAGGAATTAACGCCTACCACTTCGCTTTTCAGCCAGCTAAAATGCAGCAAGCCGCAAGGCGTGTTTTTTCTTCCATAACAAGGTTCTGTCACAGATGCGGATTTTGCTGAGCAACGATGATGGTATTCATGCGCCGGGGATTCAGGTTCTGGCCAAAGCCCTGCGTGAATTTGCTGAGGTGCAGATTGTGGCGCCCGATCGCAACCGCAGTGGTGCGTCGAACTCGCTGACGCTGGAAACGCCGTTACGCACGTTCCCGTTTCCGAACGGCGATATCGCGGTGCAGATGGGCACGCCGACCGACTGCGTCTATCTTGGCGTGAATGCGCTGATGCAGCCGAAACCCGATATCGTGGTATCCGGCATCAATGCCGGGCCGAATCTGGGTGATGACGTGATTTACTCCGGTACGGTGGCGGCGGCAATGGAAGGGCGACATCTTGGCCTGCCGGCGCTGGCGGTGTCACTGGATGGTCATCAGCATTATGAAACCGCCGCGGCGGTAACCTGCAACATTCTGCGCGCACTGCAGCGTGAGCCGTTGCGCACCGGGCGCATCCTGAATATTAATGTACCGGATCTGCCGCTGGAACAGATTAAGGGCATCCGCGTGACCCGTTGTGGCAGTCGTCATCCTGCCGACCAGGTGATCCCACAGCAGGACCCGCGTGGTAATACGTTGTACTGGATTGGCCCGCCGGGTGATAAATTTGATGCCGGCCCGGACACCGATTTCGCCGCAGTGGACGAGGGCTATGTTTCTGTCACCGCATTGCATGTCGATCTCACAGCGCATGGCGCACAGGAGATGCTGGCGGGCTGGTTAATCAAATCCGGGGTCAGTAAGTAATGGTAAGCAAGCGAATTGATACGTTGCTGGCGCAGCTGCGTCAGCAGGGCATTGATGATGAGCGCATATTGCAGGCGATTGCCGATGTGCCGCGCGAACGTTTTGTTGATGAGGCCTTTGAACATAAGGCCTGGGAAAACGTCGCCTTACCGATTGGCTCCGGCCAGACGATTTCGCAACCTTATATGGTGGCGCGTATGACGGCGCTGCTGGAGCTGACGCCCGGTTCGCGCGTGCTGGAAATTGGCACCGGTTCGGGCTACCAGACGGCGATTCTGGCGCATCTGGTGGAGCATGTCTGCTCCGTCGAGCGCATCAAAGGGCTGCAGTGGCAGGCCAAACGGCGGCTGAAGCAGCTCGATCTGCACAATGTTTCCACCCGCCACGGCGATGGCTGGCATGGCTGGCCCGCGCGTGGGCCGTTTGACGCCATTATCGTCACTGCCGCACCGCCAGAAATTCCGACTGAACTGATGGCGCAGCTGGATGAAGGCGGCATTATGGTGCTGCCGGTCGGTGAGGACCAGCAGGTACTGAAACGCATCCGGCGTAAAGGCGGGGAATTTATTGCCGATACGATTGAAGCGGTGCGTTTTGTCCCGCTGGTGAAAGGTGATTTAGCCTGACGCGGACGCGTCCTTGCATTTCTTCACAACTGTTTCATGGCACGCTTGTTTTGATATTGTTAGTATTATTAGCAATTTCTGCCTGTTGCAGAGCGATATTCGCATTTTATGGCGACTGTTTGCCGAGTTTTTACCTGGATTTATCTAAGTTTTGCCGTCACGGGGGATCAATGAGCACGGGAAGCCCAGTATTTAAATTAAGCCGTATCGCGGCACTTTCACTGGTAAGTTTTTGGCTGGCGGGTTGCGCCAATAATGGTAATACCACGCGTGCGCCCATTAGCAGCGTTGACGGTAACAGCGGCGATTCAGGCCTTGTCAGCACGCCACCGAGCCGTGGCGGTATGCTGAGCGGCGGTGCGCCGGTCATGTCCCGCGGTACGGCGGATACCCCGGTTCAGACGATGAACGGGCGTATTGTCTACAACCGCAGTTATGGGAATATTCCCAAAGGCAGCTACGGCGGCGGCAGCACATATCAGGTAAAACGCGGCGATACGCTGTTCTATATTGCCTGGATTACCGGCAATGATTATCGCGATCTGGCGCAGCGTAATAATATCCCGGAGCCTTACAGCCTCAACGTTGGTCAGAATCTGCAGGTCGGCAACAGCGCGGGAACGCCAATTACCGGCGGTAATGCGATTACTGTTGCGGACGCAACGCAGGGCGGCGTACCGCTGACACCGGGATCGACGCAAATTAAATCAGCAACGGTTGCACAACAACCGGTTATTACGTATTCTGAGGATTCTGGTAAGTCGACGGGAGGCAAAATGTTGCCTTCAGCGGGAACAACTGTTGCAACGACAACAGCCCCGGTTACCGCCCCGACTGTCAGCAGCACTACCTCCAGCGCCACTCCGGTTGGCAGCTGGCGTTGGCCGACTGACGGTAAGATTATCGATAACTTCTCCGCTTCTGAAGGCGGGAACAAAGGTGTCGATATCTCGGGGTCACGTGGACAACCTGTGGTATCAACCGCCTCCGGGCGAGTGGTATATGCGGGTAACGCGCTGCGTGGTTACGGTAATTTGATTATCATCAAACATAATGATGATTACCTGAGCGCCTATGCGCACAACGACTCAATGCTGGTCCGCGAGCAACAAGAAGTGCAGGCGGGTCAGAAGATTGCGACGATGGGCAGCACAGGTACCAGTTCAGTTAGATTGCATTTTGAAATTCGTTACAAGGGGAAATCCGTCAACCCGTTGCGATATTTACCGCAGCGATAAACCGGCAGAACCCTGAAGCTTGGTGTTCTGCCCTGGGATCACGGGTAGGAGCCGCTTATGAGCCAGAATACGCTGAAAGTTAACGAGTTACACGAAGATGCGGAATTCGACGAGAACGGAGCTGAGATTTTTGACGAGAAGGCTCTTGTCGGAAACGAACCTGGTGATGACGATTTAGCTGAAGAAGAGTTGATGTCGCAGGGTGCGACGCAAAGAGTGCTGGATGCCACGCAGCTCTATCTGGGAGAGATCGGATATTCTCCGTTGTTAACGGCAGAGGAAGAAGTGTTCTTCGCTCGCCGCGCATTACGGGGCGACATTCCTTCACGTCGCCGCATGATCGAGAGTAACTTACGCCTGGTGGTGAAGATCGCCCGACGTTACAGCAATCGTGGTCTGGCGCTGCTGGACCTGATTGAAGAGGGTAATCTCGGCCTTATCCGCGCCGTAGAGAAGTTTGACCCGGAAAGAGGGTTCCGCTTTTCCACGTACGCCACCTGGTGGATTCGTCAGACTATTGAACGGGCGATTATGAATCAAACCCGTACCATTCGTCTGCCGATCCATATCGTAAAAGAACTCAATGTTTATCTGCGTACAGCACGCGAGCTTTCTCACAAACTGGATCATGAGCCAAGTGCGGAAGAGATCGCTGAACAGCTTGATAAACCTGTTGATGATGTCAGCCGTATGCTGCGTCTCAACGAACGCATTACCTCAGTCGATACCCCATTAGGCGGGGATTCGGAAAAAGCGCTGCTGGATATTCTGGCCGATGAGAAAGACAACGGTCCGGAAGACACCACGCAGGACGATGATATGAAACAGAGCATCGTCAAATGGCTGTTCGAACTGAACGCCAAGCAGCGTGAAGTGCTGGCGCGTCGTTTCGGCCTGCTGGGCTATGAAGCGGCCACGCTGGAAGATGTGGGTCATGAAATTGGTTTGACCCGCGAGCGTGTGCGTCAGATTCAGGTTGAAGGCCTGCGTCGTCTGCGTGAAATTCTGCAGACCCAGGGACTGAATATCGAAGCCCTGTTCCGCGAATAAGAACGCGATTCAGTGTAAATCTGGCTGAGTACAGGTAGATGCGAAAAGCGGTGGCGTAAGCCACCGCTTTTTTATTGCCTGTTTTCCCGCAGAGAAAGAGCGTCTCAGGTTCACCAGTCGTTTAATCATTGCCATCCTGGTTCTGAATCACTGCCATCAACAGGCCATCTCTCATACCAATGGCCCGTTGTGATGTCTGCAGTTATACCAGCGCTTTTAAACGGTAGATCCATTCCAGTGCCTGACGCGGCGACAGGGAATCGGGATCTAACGCTTCCAGAGCTTCCACGGCAGGGGAGGTTTCTTCCACCAGCAGGGGTAACTGCGCACCGTCGGTGCTGGACGCCGCGGCACTGCCAGACAGGGCTTCCAGTTCTTTCAGCTTCTGCCGCGCACGTTTAATCACCTCTTTCGGCACCCCGGCCAGCGCTGCGACCGCCAGACCGTAACTCTTGCTGGCCGCGCCATCCTGCACGCTGTGCATAAAGGCGATGGTATCACCATGCTCAATGGCATCGAGATGCACATTGACCACCGCTTCCATTTTTTCCGGCAACGTGGTGAGTTCGAAGTAATGCGTCGCGAACAGCGTCATGGCTTTAATCCGGCTTGCCAGGCTTTCCGCACAGGCCCACGCCAGCGACAGACCGTCATAGGTGGAGGTGCCGCGGCCTATTTCATCCATCAACACCAGGCTGTGCTCGGTAGCGTTATGCAGAATGTTGGCGGTTTCCGTCATTTCCACCATAAAGGTCGAACGTCCTGATGCCAGGTCATCTGCCGCTCCGACGCGGGTAAAGATGCGATCTACCGGACCAATTGTGGCCTGCTCTGCCGGGACAAAACTGCCGATATAAGCCATGAGCGTGATCAGCGCAGTCTGGCGCATATAGGTACTTTTACCGCCCATATTCGGGCCGGTAATGATCAGCATGCGGCGCTGTGGTGACAACTGCAATGGGTTGGCGATAAACGGTTCTTTCAGCACCTGTTCCACCACCGGATGGCGACCACCCGTCACACTGATACCGGTTTTGTCACTCAGCGTTGGCCGGGTGTAGTTTAGCGTCCAGGCGCGCTCAGCAAGGTTGGACAGCACATCCAGTTCGGCCAATGCCGCGGCGCTCAGCTGTAACGCTTCCAGATGCGGCAGCAGCAGTTCAAACAGCTCATCATAAAGGCTCTTTTCCAGCGCCAGCGCTTTGCCTTTTGAAGTCAGAACCTTGTCTTCATACTCCTTCAGCTCAGGAATAATGTAGCGCTCAGCATTTTTCAGCGTCTGGCGGCGGACGTAGTTGATCGGCACCAGATGGCTTTGCCCGCGGCTGACCTGAATATAGTAACCATGTACTGCATTAAAGCCGACTTTCAGCGTATCGAGGCCCAGCCTTTCGCGCTCACGAATTTCCAGACGGTCGAGATAATCGGTCGCACCATCCGCCAGCGCACGCCACTCGTCCAGCTCAGCATTGTAGCCAGGGGCGATAACGCCGCCATCACGCACCAGCACCGGTGGTGATTCAATAATGGCGTGTTCCAGCAATTCACGCAGCTCATCAAACTGACCCATATTACTGCGCAGTGTTTGCAGGTACGGCACCTGACTGTCTGCCAGTTGTGCCTGAAGAGCTGGCAACTGCTGGAAAGCATGACGCATACGCGCCAGATCGCGCGGGCGGGCAGTACGCAGTGCCAGGCGTGCCAGAATACGCTCTAAATCGCCAACCTGACGCAGGGACGGTTGCAGTTCGGCCCCCGTTTCCTGCAGGGCGGTGATACTTTCCTGACGATGGTTAATGGTAACAGCATCACGGATTGGCATATGCAGCCAGCGCTTCAGCATGCGGCTGCCCATTGGCGTCACGGTGCGGTCCAGCACTGACGCAAGGGTATTCTCAATGCCACCCGCCAGGTTTTGCGTGATTTCCAGATTACGCCGGGTAGCGGCATCCATAATGATGCCATCCTGCTGGCGCTCCATGGTGATGGAGCGGATATGCGGCAGGGCAGTACGCTGGGTGTCTTTGACATATTGCAGCAGACAGCCGGCGGCACGCAGCGCCATATGCGCCTGCTCGACGCCAAAACCGGTCAGATCGCGGGTGCCAAACTGCAGGTTAAGCTGCTGGCGGGCGGTATCGGGTTCGAATTCCCACAGTGGACGACGGCGCATGCCACGGCGATTTTCAATCAGTTCCATGGCAGCAAAATCTTCCGGATAGAGCAATTCTGCCGGATTAGTCCGCTGCAGCTCTGCCGCCATGGTCTCTTTGTCAGTCGGTTCCGCAACGCGGAAGCGGCCAGAGCTGATATCGAGGGTCGCGTAGCCAAAGCCGCGCGAGCCCTGCCAGATGGCCGCCAGCAGGTTGTCCTGACGCTCCTGCAACAGCGCTTCATCACTGATGGTGCCTGGCGTCACAATGCGCACCACTTTGCGCTCCACCGGCCCTTTGCTCAGTGCCGGATCGCCAATCTGTTCACAGATCGCCACGGATTCACCGAGCTGCACCAGCTTAGCCAGATAGTTTTCCACCGCATGGTGTGGCACGCCGGCCATCGGGATCGGCTCACCTGCAGAGGCGCCACGTTTGGTCAGGGAGATTTCCAGCAGCTGCGAGGCGCGTTTGGCATCGTCATAAAACAGCTCATAGAAGTCGCCCATGCGGTAAAACAGCAGAATTTCCGGATGCTCGGCCTTCAGGCGCAGGTACTGCTGCATCATTGGGGTATGGTTTTCTACCCCCTCAATTGTAACACTCTTGTCTTTGATTTTACTATATTTATCCATTTATCAAAACTCTAAGGTGAGTGTGTTTTGGTATACATTAACACACACACAGCGAAAAAATGTATACTATATGTATATCAGCGATTCGCTTTGCTGAACGAAAAACAGACTGGTATACAAATCATATGAAAATCACTTTAAATCAACAGCTTGTAGTAAAGACACTATCGATTGATTTTAAGCCCAAAATTATGCCTGATGGTCAGTTGATCTTTGAGCTAAACGAACAGCGTAAACCGTACTTTATCACAGACGCGCATAGGGAAGCCCCAGTCGGATTTGGCGTCAAAGTGTCAGCTACAAAGAAGACCTACTACATACAAAGACGTGTTGCAGACTCTGATAGTGGAATGCAGGTTATCAGAGCCACATTAGGTAACGTCAGTGATTTTGAGAACATTGCACAAGCACGCGAGAAGGCTCGCAAGTATGTGCAAGATATGAAGTTGACGAAGCGTAATCCAAACAAGGTTCAGCGTGAAACTGACGCTTCAGAATTAACTGTTAAAGAAATATTTGAACAGTATCGCAATCATTTAACAACACGTTCTAAACCGGCGAAACCTAATACCATCATTGTTTTTAATAAAGCTGAAAATAGATTGAAAGAATGGTCTGATTTAAGGATAAAAGATCTTACTGGTAACGAGATTTTAAGAAAGTTTGACGAAATAGCAATAAGAGCACGAACGGCAGCGGAGCAAACATTTAGATGGATTAATGTTGCTGTCAAACATGCTATCGAGATTGAGGCTATTAATGCACAGACACAGCAAAGACAACCAAGCATAATTTATAATCCATTTTCTATATTGGCTGTGCAGAAGAAATATAGAACACGTTCAGAGTTAGAAGAGAATTATAGAGAAAAGAATATACGAAATCCGCTATCACCACGTGATACATTAAAGCAGTTTTTAGACGCTATATATTACAAGCGTTTTACTAATAGGCTTGGTGCTGATTATCTTCTTGTAACTATTTTGTCTGGTACAAGAAAAGAAGAATCGGCGTCCTTATGTTGGCGTGATAAAATAACAGACGAAGAGGCAAAAAGAACTAACTTTGTCGATCTTAAAAATAGAATTATTTTTTTCTATGATACGAAAAACAGGAATAATCATACTCTTCCTATATGCGATGCAATGTATAGGATTTTAGAAGATAGAAAAGATCTTGTTGAGGAAAACTATATAGGCCATGCAAGGCTAGAAAAATTTGTCTTTCCTGCTCGCTCTAAAAAAAGCAAGGCTGGGCATTACTCAGATTCAAAAGAACTTCGTATTAAGCTTTGCGAAGAAGCTGGGATTATAAAACTAGGTGTTCATGATTTGCGGCGCACTTTTGGACGTATAGCCGAAGAATTAGCATCATATGCGGTAGTTAAAAGATTGCTTAATCATAGAAATACTACTGACCCAACGGAACGTTATGCAGACCCTGATTTTGAGCGAATTAAAGAAGCTATGCAAAGGATTGAGCTAAATATATTATCTAAATCACCCAGGCTTTATAATGACCTTCTGGCGTCTGAAAAATATCCGCCTTTACCTATTGAATCTTAATCATTCTGGTTTAGTCAGCAAGGAAGCTGACTAAAACTATCTAATATTTCTAAATTATGTATATTATCGTATTCTAAATAAACGTCATTAACATCTATTAGGTCTGTATCAAATGCAAAATCAAATGTGTCATATATAACGCTTTCATCATGCTTAATATAGTATTGATATTCATTAATCATTACTCTATGTCCAGCATTAACTAAGCGTTGATGCAATGCGCGTTTGTTTTTCTTCGATAAGTTCATATCAGTAATAACTTTATTTAAAGCTTCAAAGTTCTTGTTAGACGGGGTGTCATCGAATATTTTCATTTGTTTGTCTAAATCTTTCTGCGTTGTGTGTCCAATAAAAGCTACTTGTGAAGAATCTGTCTGTTTTTTTTCAATGTTTTTAACTATCATATGGCGTTTGTTGAATAATGCTTTTGATAGCGTTGTCCTTTCTGCTAGATATTCATTATCATAGACACAATAAAAAACATTGCTATCTTCGATATCTTTTATATTTGCTCTGGACTTTAATTTATCTAAAAATTCCGCTTCATTATAATGATGATAACGTTTCTCTCTTCTGTATTTTGCCAATTCTTCTTTATAAGTACCAAAAGTAGAAATTAATCTCTTTCCTTTTATTTGCTTGTCATACTCAAAAGACCAGTTATCACCATTAAACAGGTTGTTTTCTTTTGTTGTATACTTCAACACGTAGTTTATGACTTTTTGACCATTGTTGTTAATGTTGATATTTTTGCTATTAAGGTAATCGCTATTTTTTAAGTCTTTCTTTGATATTTGTTTTTGTTTTATTTTGTCGTATTTATCAGAAGATATAACTCTGGAAATGTCAACTATTATTCCTGAACTATAATCATTTGGATCAAATAAATTAGCCTTCATTAATTCTCGTGAAACATGTTTTAACCATATTTCGCTTAAAAGAGCTTTGCTAATATAATGGTGTTTAAAATATGTATTTTTAACTTGTAATAAGGCGTGTATATGTGGGTGGCAGCGATTTTTTTCTGTTTTCCCTCTCGTTATTTCAAATGTTCTGACGCCACCAACTAAAAAACTGCTGAGTTCAGATTGTATCATTCTTTTGAAAGCTGTGGACATTGCACTCATTACAGCAGAAAGATCTCTAATTAATGGGTTATTTACAGTTAAAGTAATAAAGAGAAAACCGTCGTTATCACGTTCTGTTATCAGGGAAGGTATGATTTTCATAATTTCGTCTTGCCATATAAAGGATCTCACTCTTTGGCAGTCTGGGCAATGTCTATCACGACAACGATTAGTAAGAATGTTGTATGCGTAATCATTTGCTATAAGTGAAAATCGATTTAGATTGCAACCAAATATTCTGTTAGCTCTTTGTTTAACTGAATTTAAGCCTGTTGTAGTACTTCGCCTATAAAAGTGTTTTGCTAACTCTATATTTTGGGATTTTCTCTTGTTAAGAATATCTGCATTTATTTTTGCTAATTCCGTTAGCTTATATTTGACATCTATTATTTGTTGTGTAATATTTAACATGTAGATACTTTAAAGCCTCCTATTTATTTGACTGTGGTAAGTTAATAGATAAGAGGTTTTTTCTTTTTTGTCAAATATAGATATCTATTTATTTTAATAAATTTTCTCTCAGGGATTAATCCCTGCCGAAGGGCAAACCCTTATACAGAAACAATATTTTCCCAATATTTTCTCACGCAAAATTAACCTTATGCCTTGCGGCACAAGGTTTGCGTGGAAATATTTTTACCGCCGTTGTTTCTGTATAATCAAGTAGAGGGCGCAGCTAATGTGCGCCTATATTTCATTTTTTGCAATTTTACATTTATTGTTGATGTTTTTGCAATGCTTACTAGAAAGGGATAATAATGGGGGTTGCCCCATTATTTAAAATACTTATCATATTTAACGAATAACGCCATTTTGCATTTTAATCACTTTCCATGCCATGTTGCCGTTATTATGCGAGTTAAACGTCCTGTCGCCAATGTCATAGATAACACCAGTAATATTCACTTTCTGACCTTTTTTGTATTTCAAAATATCATCATCTTGACCAGCGTAATAAGTCAGCAGAACAGCCCCACCGCAATATTTCGTATCAGCCGTCTGAAAAATGATGGCGTAAGTTTTATGATCTCGCTGCGCACCAAGGTACTTCATTGTATCGTATGCCTCCTGCGCTTCCAGAACCGTGGCATTGCTTATGCTGACCTTCTTACCAACCCAGTTCTTTTTGCCTGCCATCGCATTGGCTTCATAATCACGACAAATAACGCTTAAACCGTTAACGGTGTTGACGGGAAGGTTATCCGTTTCGGATGTACTACTTTTATTACCAGAAGGGCTTAAAACACTATTTAAAGAAGAGAATGACGAGCTTAATGTATCAGCAGCATTATTTAACTGCTGGCACCCTGCTGTCATCATAAACGATGGAAAACATAAAGCGGCAATGGTTCTTTTCATTAAGATGCACCTATGTCTTTTAATAAAGCTATCTGTACCAGATGGTTTTATTTCTTTTTGAAAAATAAATTACCAGAATAGGGAGGAGCAACATCAAGATGAAAATGCCATATCCAACTACTGAACTGTGCGCCATCACCCCAGCACAAACACCGAAAATCGCACCAACGATACCGCATGGAATGATTGTGGCTGCAACTTGTCTTTCCTGCTTCTGCAAATGACGAGCAAGTGAGCTGACTTTTTCAGCCCCACAACCACGACAAACCGTAGCTTCCTCATGAACTGCGGCTTTACAAAATGGGCACTCTGACATGTTCTTTCCTTACTATGAGTTCATAACTAATTGATATAATTGATCCATTTTGAAAGGGCTGTCATATCGTTTGTATCGATCAAAAATCGAATTATGATAGGTTTTATCTATAATAATATCTTATATCGATCGGTTAAATCAATTGTTTCACCGATCGATGATGTGTGTTTTGATAGTTTTTGACTATCGTGAGTTGCTAAATGATCGTTTATACCGATCAAATTGATCATTAAAATCATTTGTCTTATAGGTAGAGGGTTCACTTCGTTCGCCTTCTACCCTTGCCAAGTTTTTCTATGGTAGAGTTGTCAATCACTAAATCGGAACCCTTAAAAGGGAACCCCCGATTAAGCGTTTGACAATTTAGGCTTAGGAGTCGTTTTTATGTATGTTTTCGAATTTGCAAGAACTTATCAATTCACAGAAGATGAAATAAAAGAATATATAGAAGAGAATAATATAGACGACATAGGTAAGATTAATGTTGACGATCTTATACATTTCACCTGCGGAAAATATAAAATCGCAGGTTGGGGTGATGATTGTTTAACAGAAGAAAGTGACAATAATGAAGATGATTTTATTATAGCTTCTGTTGAGCTGTTAGCTGAAAAGCTCAATAAAAAGAAAATAGATGTTGCTCCAGAATATTACAAATATTTATTTGACGAGGACGAATAACCAAATAAAAGCCCTCAAAGGGCTTTTATTTATTTTCTTTGTAATATTCAAGTTCCATTCCTATCATTTCTCTACACTCCAATCATTTAATATTTCGTTGCCTCTATTCCTGTTTCTATCTTGACTAATATAATGTTTTTTACTTTCAAGGTAACCAATAATACAAGGCAATAGATCTTTTACTGTTTCAGCATCAGCATTAATGTTTAAATCTAATACTTTCAAGATACTACCAGCCAAAATATATTTTTGATGGTCAAAAGCTTTTTTGTCTTTTTTAAGTTTTTGGAGAGTTTCTTTTTTCGATCTTTCCTTAACTTGTTGTATCTTACGTTTATAACCTTCTATTAATTCATCATTCGTTTTTTTCATTGCTCACCACTTTTATTTCTATTTTTTAGTTTTTTCGCAACCTGCAAAATATTATATTCTTTCACGGTATCATCGTATTTCTTTTTTAAACTGCTCATTTTATTACTGACTTTCCTTGTGGCTATATCCTCCATCATTGAATATAAATACATCAAACAAAACAACACACCAATTAAAATCAACATATATTTACCTCGACTTTTTATTTATATATAACTCTTTTAATAAATATGTCAAATTTGATTATTTTTTCAAATCCGTTATTTTATATATATAGAGAGAGACGTGGTTATTATTGTTTTATGTTTTGGCGAAGACAAAATATAAAAGCAATACCCATATACACAAAGTTTCGCTACGCTTACTTTGTAATGGGCCTGGCAGGGGCCTCTTAAAATCAAAAGCAAGGGCATACAGCAAAACCAAAAAAACAAAGGATTTCAAGAAATGGCAATATATAGTTTTCAATGTAATATAGTCGCAAGAGGCCAAAGGCTGAACAATGCCGTTGCTCATTCCGCCTATATCAACCGCATAGACGACAAAAACGAAAAAGACGGCACAAGCTGGCATTATGCACATAAAGCTGATGACGTAGCTTTTAGTGATGTACTGTTGCCAAGCGGTGCCAGTAATGATTTTAAAAATCCGTCTTATCTATGGAACACCGTTGAGAAGAAAGAAAATAGGTCTAATAGCCGTCTTGCTCGTGCTTTTATTATTGCATTACCCAACGAATTGACACTTGAACAAAATAAAGAGTTAACCGAGAATTTCATAAAAGAGAACTTTACTAGCGTTGGCATGATTGCAAACTATGCGATACATAAGGATAAAAAAGATAATATTCATTGCCATATTATGACTACTACAAGAGAACTTGATCCCTCTGGTAAGCAGTTTGCAAAAAACAATGTTATTGGCAGGGAGTGGAACAATAAAGAAAACGTAGAAAAATGGAGATTATCTTGGGAGGATGATACTAATAGTTATTTGACAAAATATAATCATGATTCAAGAATAGACAGAAGAACTTTAAACGCTCAGCTTTTAGAAGCGACAGAATATTTTGAAAATAATCCCACGCCTGAAAATTATAAACGTGTTGTCTTGTTGGATAGAACAGCGTTTAAAAGAGTGCCTCAAAAATATTTAAAAGAAGAACAATCAAAAAGGTTTGAAATAAAAATACAGATTGAGAGAAAATCAGAAAAAGAATATAAACGTTTTAAAGATCTTCTCAATGCTCCTGAATCAATAATTATTGAAAATAGAAATCCTGATCCAGTTGTTCGCCGTCCAAGACAAAAAAAACAAAACAACGAAACACTTCCGATTGTTCCTGTTTCCGCTGTTTGTGCGGAAAATACCAGCGAACCCATGAAAGTAAAAGAATATGTTTATAAAATACCATTTAAAGAACGATTCAAATCACGACTTGAATATTTAGCGAATAAGAGACTTTTCAAAAAGCAAAAAAAAGAAATGAAGAAAAGGATTAAAAATGGAGAGTATTGGAATTCTGATGATTTTGTGAAATCCCAAAAGATGGCAAATACAGATCATTTAGCAGTCAAGGATTACGAAAACTATCAAACCTTTCTGAAAGATAAACAAACAAAAGAAATATTTGTGAAATTGAAGATTGGCGGAAATAAAATAAAAGACTATGATATTATAATGACAAATGACTATAAAATAAAAGTAAAGCCGAAAAGAAAAATAGGTTATGGCTTATAAGTAAAAAAGTATCGAGTTGAAATTAAGATTTTTACTGCCAGCACACAATCAATTATGAAAGTGTGCTTTCAGTGTGATAAGCCCTTAGCTAGATTATTTGCACTCATCCATTTTTTCAATGTCGTTTACAGATGCATTAATACTATCTCTACTGTACCCATACTTAACATCTTTAATAACATCTACCTTATAGGATTCACCATTAATGCATAACTTCCATTGATTTATGTCTCTATAAAAAATTGCTTTTTCATGGTATCCTATGTATCCGACATAGCTAGAATCGGTTTTTTTTAAAACACTCCCATCAACAAGTTCAAATTTATTATTCTCGAAGCTATCTATTTCTACTTTACTTGCATCAGTAGGTTCAGACCGAAGTTGTTGTATACGTTCTACTACATGAAGATTTTCGGGGTTGGTAAGTTCGACAATACCCAGATATATCATTGGCTTGAGGTTTTCATTCATCAAAGTCTTATTTGGAACACAAACCCCAGAAATATTGGTGTCTGGTAGCTTTTTACCATAAATTTTTTGTGACTTGCACTCACCATTTTTATTCGCATGATAAAGCCCTGTTGCGTCTGCATATTTTCCAGCAAATGTCAGATTAGAAAAGGAAATCAATATAGAAGAGAACACTATTAGCCATATCCATTTCATGATAATCACCAAAAATTAAAAAATATTAATATATGACTGACTTGTCATTTGCTATCAGTTAGCAACCGATTATAACTTATGCAACTTTACCATAAAATCTGCTACCTATGTCAGTCTAAACATAGATAGAGCATATTTTTTCGGCAAAATTGGGTGGAAGTTTTATCCCCCTCCCTCAATCACTTAAATCAACGCGAGTAGGGCGTGGGAAATGAGAACCATAGGACGCCAGCTCAAATATGAGCTAATACGCTAATACGATGGATTGCGCAAATTTTTTTTGATTAACCTATTGTATCTACTGGTTTTTATTCGAATTTGAGTTTTGTGGTAATTTGTATAGTATAAATAATGTTCTAAAAAAACCGCTTTTTGCCTACTCTTCCTAATAAATGTATACCATGTGTATATTCATTTTATGTATATCAATATTAGTATATTAAAATCATTCGGTTATGAGTTGTTTTTTATATTGCTGCATCATCGGAGTGTGGGCTGAGAAGTCCTTGTCTGCAGACTCTGTCATAGTGATTTAACTCATTGTTCAGGTTTGAAAATAATCAAGTGGCTGATCGTTAGCCTGCTTAAACCCATTTAAGCCATGCGAAAGGCGAAAGGGCCTATCTTAACACTGACCCGCAGGGGGATTCATCCGTAAGACCGCAGCGGTGACCGGCAGACCTTAGCAGGCGGGCGGCGGGAAGGGTATCTGATTTTCGCAATCAAGTGTGATGTTACGTGGTGGCTCGCAATTTTTCGCGTGTTTTACATCCTGCTGACGTCATACCGCCCAACGCACGTATGGCTCGTGTGTGGTTTTGGTCATGGTTCGTAAGCTTTTCAGACTGACTGGTAAATTTTTATTGCCAGTAATTATGATATGTAAAATAATTATCATTTAGATTATCAATAAAAATTTAAGCGCGTATCTGCTTTTGCCAGTGCTGAAACCGATTTGCACCTTGTGTTACTGGAGGTTGCTGGACCAGAACCTCCTGTTTTCCTCGTTTTGCCTGGCGTTTGGCTGTATGGAGAGAAGCACTGTGACTTACACACCGCACACTGCAGGAATTCGGCTGCAGGCTAATGCTGTCGCTGATTACTGGCGCTTGCCCGCATTTCTGCTGTTGTCTCTGGTTTTTCACCTGGTCATCGTGATGGCTTTTTTACGTGCTAAACCGGAACCTTCCTGGCTGATGGCCGGACGTGAAGGTGGGGTGATGGCGATGACGTTGCTGAGTGTGGCTGAATCCCGGCCGAATACCTCTGCAACAGCAGCAGCGAACGTTACGATGCTTGCTCCGCCGCCGCAATCCGCTCAGCAGGCTGCTGCGACGGTGACGGTGCCTGACGCGGTCATTCCACTGCGCAACGCTGCGCAACAGCAAACCCGGGCTGATCAACCCACCAGAACAGAAAAACCGCGCACGCCGCCACGCCCGGAAAAACCCCTGCACTCCAGCCCGCAGCGTAATGAAAACCCGGCCCGTCAGGAAAAACGTATCACCACTGCCGTTGCTGAGCGGCCATCGCCGTCCCGTGAAACGGCAAGTCACGCTGAGG
Source organism: Erwinia sp. V71 (assembly GCF_965644245.1). Taxonomy (NCBI): domain Bacteria; kingdom Pseudomonadati; phylum Pseudomonadota; class Gammaproteobacteria; order Enterobacterales; family Erwiniaceae; genus Erwinia; species Erwinia sp. V71. The sequence continues at coordinate 48,390 of NZ_CBFFRK010000006.1, read as the reverse complement.
TCAGCCCCAATAAGGTGCAGGCGGCGCAAACCCATGCAGTGAACGGCGCGACCAGCAGTACTTCGGCGGAAAAAACAGGATCGGCGAGCAGTGGTCATGCAGCCCAGGGCGCAGGCAGCAGCAATAACGCCAGTTTTAAGGCGCTGCATCGTCGGGTGAATTACCCGCAGCGTGCCAAAGCGCTGGGCGTGGAAGGGCGGGTGCGTATTCAGTTTGATGTGACTGCCAGCGGCACGGTGACCAATGTACGAATTTTATCGGAAACACCGCGTGGTGTGTTTGCGGCGGCAATACAGCCGGATATTACCCGCTGGCGCTATCAGACCCAGCAGGCGGTGAGCGATCAGGTGGTCTCCATCGTTTTTAAACTGAATGGCCAGGTACAGCTGGAAAATTAAAACACAGCAGTCATAACCGTATTTTTTACCTTGGGAAAAGAAAGTGAAGAACAAATTAGGCCTTGTTATGGCAATCAGTTTATTGCCTGGCGTTGTCTGCGCGCAGCGGGAAGAGATCGCCACCCAGCAGCAAACCAGTAACGATACCCAGCCGCAGGAAACGGACAGCACAACCTCGGAAGATACCATTCTGGTGCGTTCGACGCCGACCAGCCAGTCAATGGGTACGCAGATTTTGACCAAAGAGCAGATTGAACGTTTGCCGACAGGGAATGGGAGTGTGACGGAGCTGCTGAAACGCAATCCGAATGTGCGTTTTGGTAATTCCACAGATAGCAGTACCACTCCGGGGGAGCTGGCTCCGGAGCGCGTCTCGTTCCATGGTGAGAAGTTTTATAACAACAACTATATGATCGATGGTTTGTCGAACAACAATACCATTAACCCAGGGGCGAATAATGGTGAGTTAAGTAACTCCCCCGATGGTTATTCACCCACAGACCTCCCAGCGGGAGGGACTCAGTCATTCTGGATTAACTCTGAGTTGATCGAACAGCTGGAAGTCTTCGACAGCAACGTATCGGCAAAATATGGTGATTTTACCGGGGGGGTTGTCGATGCACGCTTAAAAGATCCTCAGTTGGATAAAGCTTCCGGGAAGATCTCTTACCGCACAACCCGTGACAGCTGGACGCGATATCATATAGATGTCAATGAAGCGGAAGATTTTGAGTCGGCCATCGATCTCGATCAGCAGCCTAAGTTTAAAAAAGAGTTTTATACGTTTAGCGCTAACCAGCCGCTGAGTGATAAAGCCGGTTTTATTTTTGCGTATAACCGCCAGAAATCGACGATTCCCAATTACGCGCAATGGCTTGGTCAGTGGGAAGATCAAATTCGTTTATCAGAAACGTATTTGCTGAAAGGCATCTATCTGGCGGATAACGGCGACAGCGTCCGTCTGACGGGAATGTATGCGCCACATGAATCCAAATATTTTAAAAAAGATGCGAAGAATGGCAGTTTTACCAACACCGGTGGTGGTTACCGCGTCAATATGGAGTGGGAGCATATTGCGAACTGGGGGAAGGTGAACAGCCTGGCGGGTTACCAGTTTGAAGAGAATAAAATCCAGCATGAGTCAGATTCGCATCTGACCTGGCGACGTTATTATATACCTTCTAATTTTGTTTCTGATGCGATTGACTGGGTCAGTTCTACTCCTGCATCTAATTACCAAAATGCGATGATAGGTGGTTATGGTACTTATTCTACCGAAAAGCGCACTACCACGTTTAAACAGGATTTTGAGCTTAACCCGCTGGCTTTAGCAGGGATACAGCATCAGGTCGATCTAGGCTGGGAAGTCGATTTTTATAGTGCACGTTATAAGCGCTTTAATGATGTTACGGTGAGTCGCGGTACAGTCACTGTTGATACCTCCGTCGTCTGCCAGCAGGATGACCCCTACTGTATTGATGGCGAACAGTATTTTAAATCATTGACGCTATATCCGGCCCGTGAGGTGACAGGCAACTATATTAACTACGCCCTGTATCTGCAGGACAGCATGACCTTTGGCAACCTGGAGGTGACTCCCGGGGTACGTGCCCAGTATGATGACTTCCTGCAAAACCTGACCCTGGCACCGCGTTTTGCGACGTCTTACGACCTCTTTGGTGACCGGACAACCCGTATATTCGGCGGTGCAAACCGTTATTACGGCCAGAACCTGCTGGCGTATAAGTTACGCGAAGGTATCAGTTCCTACGTTATTCGCACCCGTACTAATGCAAGCAGCGCCTGGACTGATGGCGACCTGCGAACTGCATCCATTGACTACGATATCTCGGATCTGAAAACGCCATACAGTGACGAAGTGACACTTGGCGTGTCGCAACGCGTTATCGATACCCTGTGGACGGTGAAATGGGTGGGGCGTAACGGCCAGGATCAGTTTGGCCGTGAAACGATTACTAACGATGAAGGTAAGCGCTATTACATATTGCAGAATAATGCCAAAACTCATGGCAGCACTTTCTCACTGACCGCCGAACCTATCAGCCCCACACAGTTTGACTGGGGGGAGCTTAGCTGGTCACTGGGAGCCAGTTACGTGAAAAACAAGTCCAGTGCACATGCATATTATGACCAGAGCGCTGACGATGAGGAGATGGTGATTTTCGATGGCAAGCTGATGGAGCGCGGCGCGATGAGTGCGCTGGACTTCAATTCGCCATGGAATGCGTTTATCAACGTCAATACTTATTTCCCTTCGTTGCGAGTGAACTGGAACCATAACCTGAGCTATACCGCCGGTTATACCGGCTACAAAACGCAGACGGTGAGTTGCCCGGGCAGCAACAGCGCCTGTGGCAGTTATGAAGGTGATGCCACCGAGTATCAAAAGGTTAAATATAAAGATTACTTCTCCTATGACTGGCGTTTCAGCTATTCGCAACCGGTTTACAAAGATCAGACTATCGATCTGACACTGGATGTGATCAACGTGCTGGATAACGTGATCGAAACCTCACAGCCAACCACCAGTGCCAGCAGCACCGCGACCGTGACTTACAAAACCGGACGTCAGTTCTGGCTCGGCGTCGCCTATAACTGGTAATCCCAAACCCTGCGGGCAGGCGGTAACGTCTGCCCGGCTTATTTGTGCCCCGTAAGTGCGTGTTTGCGCATTTCGGTAAAGGAATGATTGATGAAGCAATGGCAAAGCATTATCAGGTTGCTGCTGATTGGCAGCCTGCTATCGGGTTTTAGCGTCTGTGCGGCAGAAGCCGAAATGCCACTACCGCAGATCCAGAAAGGCGTCCTGTCTAACGGGCTGCAATACACCCTGGTTCCCCTGAGCGGGCAAAAAAAACGTGTCGATATCCGCCTGGTGGTGAACGTCGGTTCACTGGATGAAGAGGATGATCAGTCTGGTGTGGCGCATATGGTGGAACATATGGTCTTCCGCGCCAGCGACGCCTTCCCTCAGGGGATCGCCAGCAGCTTACACCAGCGCGGCTGGGTGCGGGCACAGCACTACAACGCGATGACGAACTATGAACGCACGCTGTATATGATGAGTCCGCCAGCTGGCGCAGGCGATCTTGCCGGTGTATTGCAGGCGCTCAGCCAGATGGTGGGGCATGCCCGTTTGCTGCAAAGCGATCTGGATGATGAACGCCGCATTATTCTTGAAGAGTGGCGTGGCAAGCTGGGCGTTGCGGAGCGCATGAACCAGCAGCGCGTGCAGGCGATTCGCCACGATTCACGCTATCCGCAGCGCCAGACCATTGGTACGGAAGCCGCTATCCGCAACACGCCTGCGACGACGTTACAGGCGTTTTATCAGCGCTGGTATCATCCCGGCAATATGCGTCTGTTGATTATTGGCGACATTCAGCCCGCAGAGGTTGAGCGTCAGATTGCACATTATTTTGCTGACCAGCCCGCGGTTGCTCTGCCTGCCCGTGATTACTACGAGCCGAATCTGTCGCCACGGTTAAAAGTGGTGCGTCTGCAGGATAGCCAGAGCGGCAGCAGTCAGGTTTCCTGGGTGATGCGCTTTAATCCGGGGTCGCTCAGCGTACCTGAACGTCTGATGAGCCAGATTACGATCTCAGCTCTGAGCCGTCAGATGCGTCGGCAGCAGACTGAATTGCCACCGGAAGTGGGCAGCCTGGTCGTACGTAAGCAGGATATCGGTAAAACCACTCAGGCACTGGGACTGTTCGCGGATGTGATGCCGGATGGACATCAGGTTGCGCAGGGCGTATTGCTGCGAGAACTGGAACGTATTCGTCGTTACGGCTTAAGTGAACAGGATATTGCTACAGAGAAACAAGCGATCCGCGAGGTCGCTCAGCGTATGGCGGATAAGCCTGAACAGCGTGAATTTGCCGATTGGGTCCGCGTGATTAGTACCGTCTGGCTACAGGGGCGTGACTATGTCGGCAGCCAGCAGCGCGGCAGACAGGTACTGTCGTGGCTGGATGGCATCACGGCACAGCAGGTCAACCGGCAATTACAGCAGTGGCTGAGTGCCAGCGATACGCTGATGCAGTTCAGTGTGCCGGGGTTGACACCGTTCACCCTGCCGACAACCGCGGCGATTCAGCAGCAGCGGCGGCAGATCGCGTTATCCGATTTAGCCCCGCCACAGCGCAATGACGCGCAGGTGATTGCACCTTCGCTGGCAGCAGTGGACGCGCATGGTCAGCGTAGCGCGGTGAAAACCTTCCCGGCACAACAGACCGAAGAGTGGGCGCTCAGTAATGGGGATCGCCTGGTCTGGCTGCGTACACCGCTGGCAAAAGAGCGCGTGCGTCTGACCGGCATCAGCAATGCCGGATTTATGACGCCGGGACTGAATCCGTGGCAGGCACAATTAGCCAGCCAGCTGGTGGCGCAAAGTGGCCCACAGGGCTGGCAGGGTGAGCAGTTAAGCGCCTGGTTAAAACAAAAATCACTGTCACTGTCGATCAATCAGCAGGCTGAGTGGCTACAGATGGAAGGGCAGGCGAAACCTGAGAACCTTGCCGATTTACTGGCGCTCAGCCGCGCATTGCAGGTCACGCCAGGTATTGACGAGCAGGTGATGAAAGAGAGTCTGATGCGTCTGTTACGACAGAAGACGACGCAAACTCATCTGGTCACTGATGATCGGGCACAGCAGATCCGTCTGTTGCGCTACGGTCAGCCTGGCTGGCGACAACCCGACAGCACTCAACTGAAACAGTTACAGGCCGCGCTGCTGCTGGAACAATGGCGTATCAGCGCGTCTGCCCCCATGACATGGTATCTGCTGGCGGATCTGCCATCAGAACAGTTACAGCCACTGGTAGAGCGTTATCTGGCGTCCGTCCCGCGTCAGCCGATGGCCATAGTGAAGCCTGAACTGCCACGTGCTGGCAGCTTTAACGGTCAGTCTGCCGTCAATATTGAACCACGTGCCGATGTGAAAGCCTGGAGCTTTACATCGCTGGACTGGACGCCACAGGCGGCAGTGCAGGTCAGTATTGCGCGTAATCTGGCAAATCAGGCGCTGAAAGCCAGTCTGCGTGATGATGCGCTGGGGATTTACCGTTTGCGGATGAACAGTGAACTGGAAGATCGCCACCAGCGTATTGAAACGGAAATCAGTTTCACCAGCGCGCCACAGCGGGCGCAGGAGCTGTGGCAACGCGCTACCACGGTATTTGATCAACTGCCGCAGCAGATTACACAGCAGCAGGTTGATGAACAACGCCACGCCTTTATACGCGCTGAGCACCAGCGTCAGCAGGATATCAGCACGTTACAGCGCCGTTTGCTGCTGAGTTATCGCCATTACAACGATCCGCGTTACCTGACAGATGTCGCGACCCTGGCAGAGAGCATTACGCTGCCTCAGGTGCAGGCGATGGCGGCTCGTCTGTTTAATCCGCATAACCAGGTGGTGCATATCTCACTGCCGCAGCAGCAGGTGAAACCGTGAAAAAATTCGCGTCACAACTCTGGGCGCTGTGCTGCCCGTTTTGGGGAACCCGCCGCAGCTGGCAGGCCTGGTTACTGGTGGGGGTGATTCTGGCGCTGGGTGGCAGCGTGATTTACCTCAACGTGCTGATCAACCAGTGGAGTAAAAGCTTCTACGATGCGCTTGCCGCCCTTGACGGTGGCCTGCTCTATTCGCTGTTTGCAGAGTATGGCATCTTCATTCTGATCTACATTGTGGTCTTTGTGTATGAAGAGTGGTTCAGACGGTTACTGATTATCCGCTGGCGAAGCGCGTTGACGGCGGAACTGGTGGACAGCTGGCTGGCAAAACGGGCGTTCTATCGTATGTCACTTTCGGGTGGTATTGATAACCCGGATCAGCGTATTTCAGAAGACATTAACAAGTTCGTCAAAGGTATGGTCGATTTGTCGATCGACTTTTTGATGAACTTCGTCCAGCTGTTTTCGTTTGTGTTTATTCTCTGGTCACTGTCAGGTGTTCAGCATATAACCCTGTTTGGCTCAGAGTGGACGATCCACGGTTATCTGGTCTGGGTGGCACTGGTGTACAGTCTGGTCGGCAGTGTGGTTATGCAACTGCTGAGTCATAAACTGCATGGGATTAACGTCCAGAAAGAGCGGGTCGAGGCCAATTTCCGTGCCTCGCTGCTGCGTAAGCATGATAATGCCGAACAGATTGCGCAGTATGGCGGTGAAACGCAGGAAAAAAGCCATCTGCTGCGCGGATTCAGCATGATTGTCAGTAACTGGCGTCGCCTGATGAATGCGGAGCGCGATATGCGCTTTTTCGCGGTGGGCTTCCAGCGCGTCAGCTTTCTTATCCCGGTGCTGGCCGCGTTGCCAATGTTGCTGAATAAGACGGTGACGCTGGGCGGCCTGATGCAGATCCGTAGTGCCTTTAATCAGGTGCATACAGCTCTGAGCTGGTTTATTCGCGTCTATCCTGCGCTGGTGGAGCTGTCAGCCAGTATGGCGCGTCTCACTCAGTTCCGTGATGCGATCCGCGAGCACCAGTCGCAGCAGGATACACCACAGGCTGGCGGGCAGCTCGCGATTGACGAACTGTCATTCGCTACGCCACAGGGTAAGCCACTGTTGCAAAACGTGGTGTTTCGCTGTGAAGCCGGTAGCTGGAGCAAACTCTCCGGTCAGAGCGGGCTGGGTAAATCGACCCTGCTGCGTACCCTTAACGGGTTGTGGCCTTACTATGATGGCAAATGGCAACCGCTGACAGGGCGCAGTTTGTTACTGCCGCAGCAGAGTTATCTGGGGCAGGGGACGCTGGGGGAAATTCTCTGTTATCCGCAATCGCCGCTGGCGGACAGTGCATTGCTGCAATGTGTGCTGGAGAAGGTGGGGCTGGCCACCTGGGGCGAGCATCTGGGTGAGCAGTTAAACTGGGATCGTATCTTCTCCGGTGGCGAGCGCCAGCGCCTGGCGTTTGCTCGTGCACTGATCGCCCGGCCTGATACCTTGTATCTGGATGAAGCGACCAGTAACCTCGACCATGCATCAGCACGCCAGTTGCTGGAGCTGATTCGTCACGAATTGCCAGAGACAACCGTTGTGGCGATCACTCACCAGAAAGAGCTGGACGACCTCTTCCCGCAACAGTATGACCTGACGGCATTTAGTCACGCCTGATGTTTATCCCTCTGCCTGTTACAGGCAGAGGGTTCACTTCTGCTGCGCCAGTTCCGCTGTGAGCCAGCCCCCAATTCCGGCAGAAAACGATGTTGCAAATATGTTGCTAACTGATTGATCTGAAAAATCGTATGTCATAACGCACAATCTCAATCAGGCATTTGCACACAGACGAACAAAATCTCTCTTATCTATACCTGATCACTTCGTGACTCATAAAAGAGAGAGAACAAAATGCCTGCTGATTTGTCCCTGTCTTTATCGCCGCAACATGAACAGCATATTGCCGCTGCCGTCGGAAAATTCTTCAAACGTATTATCCCGATGCTGGTGGTGATGTTGATTATCAATCAGATCGACCGCTCGAATATTGGCTTTGTCAAAGCTGAACTGCAAACCGATGCCGGGATCAGCGCCGCCGCGTTTGGCCTTGGCGCCGGGCTGTTTTTCATTGGTTATGCGCTGTTTGAAGTGCCCAGCAATCTGCTGATGAAAAAGTATGGCGCCCGCTTCTGGCTGACGCGCATTATGATCACCTGGGGCATGGTGGTGATGCTGACCGGATTTGTCACTTCACCGCTGCATTTTTATATTCTGCGCTTCCTGCTGGGCGTGGCGGAAGCGGGTTTCTTCCCCGGCGTGTTGTTCTATTTCCGTCAGTGGGTGCCGAATGCCTGGCGCGGCCGCGCCACTGCGCTGGTGCTGAGTGCGTCTGCCGGTGCATTCCTGTTCTCCGGCCCGATTACCGGCGCGATTCTGATGATGCATGATTTCCTCGGTATTGCCGGCTGGAAGTGGGTGATGTTCCTTGAAGGTGGCGGTTCAGTGCTGGTCGGGCTGCTGGCGATTTTTGTGCTGGTTTCACGCCCGGCGGATGCCCGCTGGCTGAGCCGTGAAGAAAAAGAGGCGCTGCGTCAGCAACTGGTGCTGGAAGATGCGCAGCGTGATAACCCGGACGCGCGCAAAGGCATGTGGCAGCTCCTGACCGATCGCAGCCTGATGTTCTACTGCATCATCTTTTTCACTATGACGATGACCGGTTACACGCTGGTGTTCTGGCTGCCACAGATTATCCAGCGTGTGCAGGGTTTCAGCAGTTTTGGTATCGGCCTGCTGACCGCTGTTCCCTGGCTGTGCGCCATTATCGCCATTAACCTGGCCGGTAAGTTTACTGACCACCATCGTAATAAACTCGATAAAGCACTGGGCGCGGCGATGCTGGTCGCCGCCTGCGGGACGTTTATGGCGACCCTGGGCTCACCGTGGTTTGGTTTCCTGGCGATGATTGTCGCCTGTATCGGCTCCAAACTGAGCGCCACCTTCTTCTGGCCGATGCCGCAGGGCGAGCTGCCTGCCGCCATTGTCGCGCCGGGCATTGCCCTGATTAATTCTATCGGCAACCTGGGCGGCTTCTTTGCCCCCACGGTGTTCGGGTATCTGGAACTGAAAACCGGCAGCACCACTGGCGGGTTGTATGCCCTGACCAGCGTCTCGGTGATTACCGGGCTGTGGTTGCTGCTGCGTCATAAACCGCTTCCCCCTGCATTCGGAAAAATGGAGAAACAACATGTCGGACAGTCCAGTCATTAACAGTATGCGGGTGATCCCCGTCGCCGGTTATGACAGCATGCTGCTGAATATTGGCGGCGCGCATAACTGCTATTTCACGCGTATTCTGGTGGTATTGACCGATTCTGCCGGGAACACAGGCGTGGGGGAGAGCCCCTGTCATGCCTCGACGCTGAGCCTGCTGGAGAGCTTCCGGCCACAAATTGAAGGCAGTTCGCTGCTGCGGCTCAATGCCACCATCAGCCAGCTGTTTCGCAGCGATGCGCGTCGTCAGCAAACGGCGCATACCGATGATATCCATATCCCGCAGATGAACCCGGAAAAGTTCTATAACGCGGCGGCGGCGATTGAAGCGGCACTGCTGGATCTGCTGGGTAAATTTCTCCAGCTGCCGGTGGCGGATCTGCTCGCCAGCGGTAAGCAGCGGGAGCGGATTCCGGTATTAGGTTATCTGTTTTATATCGCTGACCGTCAGCGTACCACCATGAATTACCTGCCGGGTGAGCGCAATCAGTCAGACTGGTTCTGGCTGCGCCATCAGACGGCGATGGACAGCGCCGCCGTGGTACGGCTGGCGGAAGCGGCTGTCGAACAGTATGGCTTCCGCGATTTTAAACTGAAGGGCGGCGTGCATCACGGCGAAACGGAAGTCGAGACGGTTAACGCGCTGCTGGCGCGTTTCCCTGATGCGCGCGTGACTGTTGATCCTAATGCCAGCTGGTCACTGGATGAGGCGATTTATTACGGTAAGCAGCTGGCAGGTAAGGTGCCTTATCTGGAAGATCCGTGCGGCGCGGAGCAGGGGTACTCCGGGCGTGAAACGCTGGCCGAATTCCGCCGTGCGACCGGTATTCCGGTCGCCACTAATATGATTGCTAACGACTGGCGCCAGATGCAGCACGCGCTTCAGCTGAATGCGATTGATATTCCGCTGGCCGATCCACACTTCTGGACCCTGCGTAACGCCCATACCATCGCGCAGTTATGCCATGAATGGGGATATACCACCGGTTGCCACTCGAATAATCACTTTGATATCTCGCTGGCGATGGTGGCGCATCTCGGTGCAGCAGCGCCAGGGGAGCGTATTACGGCGTTCGATACCCACTGGATCTGGCAGGACGGGCAGCAGCTTACCCGCCAGCCGCCACAGATTCGTGACGGTTATCTGGAATTACCGCAGGGACCTGGGCTCGGCATTGAGCTGGATATGGCGCGGGTGGAACAGGCGCATGCGCTGTATCAGCGCCTGCCGGATAAGAACCGTAATGATGCGCTGGGGATGCAGTTTTTGATCGATAACTGGCGCTTTGACGCGAAACGTCCGGCGCTGTTGCGGCCATAAATTCACGGGTATGCCACATTGCGCTGGCGGGCGGCGTAAGGCTGTTTTTCGCTGTCCGTCAGACTCAGTCGCAGAAATGGCGCGCATTAACGCCATTTTTCCGGCGATTGTTCTGCTGGCTAAGGCATAGGATGGCTTATGATTTCATGGCGGGGAGGTGGCTTCCCGCTTAAGGATGCTCTGCCAGTAAGGTGAACCTTTGTGATGATGAATTACCGTCGCACCCTGTTAATGCTCCCTCTGTTAATGGCTGCCGTGTCCGTTAATGCGGCGGAAAGTGGTGCCAGTCAGGCGCTTCTGAAAGGCACGATGAGCGTCGGTGCCGCGAATAATCTGTATAAAAACAGTTTTGTTTTTAGCAGCCCGCCTTCGCCGAATGCCATTGTCAGCAAAGTGTTCTGGCAATATTCACTCAGCCAGCGTCAGGTTCCGCAGGGCGGGATTTTGCAGGTGTACCTGTGCCAGTCAACGCCGAATGACTGTATTGATATCTCCAGTACGCAAAATGGCTCGACCAGTTTCTTCTCCGGTCGTGCGGCGCAGTTGCCGTTCTTTCTCTACTACCGGGTCAGTGGCCGGGTAGCGATGCGCTATACCCAGGGCGCAGGAGACACTCAGCTGATGGTGAACTGGGATGTGAAATAAAGGCGACAGTCTGCACGGGAAGAAAGCCAGCCTGACTCTGTGTCAGGCTTTTTTCTGCGGCGGAAATAAAAAATCCACCATGACGGTGGATTTTTATCACAGCGAAAAGCCAGAAATTAACGCAGGTTAACCAGGGTGTTAAGGATCTGGTCCTGAGTTTTGATGGTCTGGGCGTTCGACTGATAGTTACGCTGAGCAACAATCATGTTAACCAGCTCTTTACTCAGGTCCACGTTGGAAGATTCCAGTGCACCTGAAGTCAGGGTGCCGAGGTTACCGGTACCGGCAACACCGATCAGTGGCTGACCAGAAGAGGTGGTTTCTTTCCACACGTTATCGCCCTGGGCAGAAAGACCTTCCGGGTTAGAGAAGTTCGCTAACACGATCTGGCCCAGTACCTGGGTTTTGTTGTTGGAGTAGCTGCCGACGATAGTACCGTCATCTTCGATAGCGTAAGAGGTCAGGTCGCCAGGTGCATAACCATCCTGACTCGGGTTACCAAAGGTGTTGGAACCGGTGTTCTGTTGCAGACTGCCGGTCATGCTCAGGGTAAATGAACCCGCAGCGGAACCGTTCAGGCTCGACAGAGAGAGTGCCTGGGCCGTGGTCGGGGTCAGCAGGTTACCACTGCTGTCGAAGGTCATCTCGAAGCTGGTATCAGTACCGGTACCCACGGTGGATGGTGTACCCGGGCTGGTGCCGACGCTGGCGTCGTAGGGGTAAACGGTCCAGGTGTTATCTGCGGTTTTCACAAAGTACAGATTCATCTGGTGGGTGTTACCCAGTGAATCGTAGACGGTCATCGAGGTACTTTTGTTGTAGCTGGTGGTATCGGTTGGATCAAAGGTGGTGGTGGTCGGCAAATCGTCAGATGAGTTCAGGTTGGCAACCAGTGTAGCAGCGGTGGTCGCTTTAGCGGACATCTGCGTGGTTGGGATCGTCAGCACTTCTGGATCCGCACCAGTCTGTACGGTCAGCGGTGTACCTGATGACGGATAACCGGTCAGTTTCAGACCCTGGGTGTTAACGATGTTGTTGTTTTCATCAAGCGTAAACTGACCATTACGGCTGTAGTACACCGCGCCGCTGTCATCCGTTAAACGGAAGAAACCCTGTTTGCTGATTGCCACATCCAGACCGCGGCTGGTGGTGGTGGTGGTACCATCAGTAAAGTTTTGCAGAACGCTGGCGACCTTTACCCCCAGGCCAACCTGAGAGCCGGCAAACATGTCTGCAAAAGCGACTGTGCTGGATTTAAAGCCCGAGGTCGCGGAGTTGGCGATATTGTTACCAATAACGTCCAGGTTGCTGGAAGCCGCGTTTAAGCCGCTAACTGCTTGTGAAAAGGCCATGTAATACTCCTGAAACTGTGTGAGACGGATGTAGTCGATGCGCTAACTATGTACACATCTGTTTATGTGTATCCGGCATTTTATCCTCCAGGGGCACGTGGCTATCCCGTGAATAGGCAGCAAAAGTGTCGTTATTTTGACCTTCAAAAGCATAATTTCACTTAAGGTCATGCCGCTGGCAGGCATGCGCCTTATAATGAAGGCCGCGTTGTGGTTGCGACGCTGAGTAATTGAATACTAAAGATTTTGTAAATAAATCGTTAAGTCATACATCACAGGGAATGGGCACCACTGATGAATACCACGTTTATTATTGTCCCCGGCTATACCAACTCCGGGCCGCAACACTGGCAGTCGTATCTGGAAAGGAAGTATCACAATGTTGTCCGCGTGCAGCAGGATAACTGGGACTCACCGCAGCGCGATTGCTGGCGTGATCGTGTGCAGGAAACCATTGAGCAGGTGACGGGCAATATTTTCCTGATCGGGCATAGCTGCGGTGCGGTTGCCATCAGCCAGTGGGCGGAGAAATACCATAGCCCGCGCGTGCAGGGAGCATTGCTCGTTGCACCGGCAGATGTCGATGATGAACATACGCTGGAGGCGATTAAAGTGCAGCGGCCACTGGCGCTGCAACGGTTGCCGTTCCCGGCGACACTGGTATGCAGTGATAACGATGAATTTCTTCGCCTCCAGCGTGCCGAGTGGCTGGCGGCGCACTGGAGCGCCAGTCTGGTGACCATTGCCGGTGCCGGGCATTTCCACACTGCGGCGGGGTATGGCGAATGGCTGGAAGGTGAAAGGATGATTCATCAGCTCTCCGGCGGACAACTGCTTTCACGCCAGTAATCAGCTGATATAACAGTGATTAGCATCATCCGAGATTCAGTCGCGGATTTTTTTATCTTTTATCAAAATCGTATTGGGCTGTTCTTCAGGGTGTCGATTAGCGTAAAATGTACTCCTGCAAAGAGTGTGGTTTTTGATTTGTAAGACTTTTCGTTTTATTTACTTCAATTCTAAGGGGTTAAGGTGCAACAGCTACCAGAATGTCCAAAATGCAGTTCTGAGTATACCTGGCAGGAAGGCGAGCAGCTGAACTGCCCGGAATGCGGTCATGAATGGCCGGTGTCCGGTGCGGCAGTGGAAGAAGAGGGACTGGTGGTGCGTGATGCCAATGGCAATCTGCTGGCGGATGGCGACTCGGTGACGGTGATTAAAGACCTGAAAGTGAAAGGCAGCTCAACGCCACTGAAAATCGGTACCAAAGTGAAAGGCATTCGTCTGGTGGAAGGCGATCACAATATCGACTGTAAGATCGACGGTTTTGGCCCGATGAAGCTGAAATCTGAGTTTGTGAAAAAGAACTGATGCTGGGCGCCGTTGCGACGGGCAATGGCGCTGCTTCGACCGCTTCGATGCTGCGCGTATCAGCACGTTGCGGTTATTTTTTGTTTATCCAGTCCAGAACTACCCGTTTTGCCGATGTCAGATGGCCGATGGTTGCCTGACGTGCCTGGTCCGCATCTTTTTCCCTGAATGCCTGCAGAATCTCTTCATGCTCCCGCTGAAACTTGTGCGTATCTGCGAGCAGGCTACGCTGCAGGTTTTCATACCGTTCAATTTGATTACACAGTTCATTTATTAGCCGGATCTGTCGCGTGTTGCTGCAGCAGCTATACAAAATGTCATGAAACTCGCGATTGAGTGCGCCCTGCTTTTGCGGTGTCGTCGCGCTTCCCAGCAAATGGTGGATGAGCTCTGCTCTTGCCAGCGTTTCGTCATCAATATTCTGCGCGGCCTGCCTGGCGGCATCACCTTCCAGCACGATACGCAGGTTATAAATTTCGTCGATATCATCGCTGGTGAGCTGGCTTACCACGGCGCCCCGGTTTTTGTAAATCCTGACTAATCCTTCCCGCTCCAGCTGCTGAAGTGCTTCACGCAGGGGGATCCTGCTCACGTCAAACTGGCTGGCCAGCTCTCTCTCGACCAGTCGTGTGCCGTCGGGCAGCGAACCGGTGTTGATCATTTCACGTAGTACGCTTGCCAGACCATCTGCAGTCGTTTGATTTCCGATGAGCACAATATTCTCCTTTACATGATGGTATAATGGTATACCATTTTCGCACTAACATCCAGGCATGCTGTATGCCTGTTGAATATCACCCAGAGGAGATGACTATGGCACATCGTGAACATCATTATCAGGTGGACGTGGAGTGGACGGGTAACCAGGGAAAAGGAACGGAATCTTACAAAACCTACAGCAGAAATTTTGCCGTTAGCGCGGGTGCAAAACCTACTATTAACGGTTCATCTGATCCTGCTTTTTTAGGCGATGCTTCGCGATGGAATCCGGAAGATCTGTTGCTGGCATCCGCTTCCGCCTGCCATAAATTGTGGTATCTGCATTTGTGTGCCGAGGCGGGCATCAGTGTGGCGTCTTATCTGGATCATGCTGAAGGAACCATGGTGGAAGGCGAAAAAGGGCGTTTCACTGACATTGTGCTGAAGCCGCAGATTGTTATCCGTGCCGGGGATGATGCCGAACGGGCGCGGCAGTTACACCATAAGGCGCATGAACTCTGTTTTATTGCCAATTCACTTAACTTCCCGGTGCGTTGTGAGCCACAGATTCGCCACGCAGAGTGCTGATTATCTGCCCGCGCCATTGGCAGTAACGTCTTCCGCAGCGCGAAGAACGTTACTGTTAGCGTGATGTTTTTTCGAAACATTATTCAGTAAACAGCAGATTCAATGCCTGGATCTGCTTTTCACTCAGCTCTCCGGCGTAATTACGCGACCGCGCCGTCATATAGCCATAACGGTACGCCACCATACTTTTAATCGTGGTGACAAAATCATCGCCCACGGTGTAAATCGCCATTAATTTACCGATACGCTGCTGAATGCGCGTCAGCTGCGCTAAATCCTGCGCGCGCCACGCCTGCATCGCCTGAGCGAACAGCTCTGGCACCAGGTTATTCAGGCCGCAAATCACCCCTGCGCCACCCGCCAGCAGGTTAGGCAGCAGATATTCGTCGTAACCCGACAGCACGGCAAAATCCGTGCGCACGTTCTGCGTTTGCTGGATCAGCTGGCGATTGTGCGACAGGCAATCCACGGTGTCTTTAATGCCGGCAAACTTCGGCAATTCTGCAGCCAGCTCCGCCACCAGTGAAGGCTCCAGATCGCAACCGGTACGTGCCGGAAAGTTATAGGCAAACCACTTGCCAGGCAGTTGCTGATCCAGTGCTCTGTAGTAGGCCAGCAATTGCTGACGCGTCTGACCATAGTAGTACGGCGGTAATACCATCACGGCATCATAACCGGCACGATCCGCTTCCTGCGCCAGTTGCAGCATATCGTCGATGCTGGTGCTGGACACATTAGCGATCAGCGGCAGAGAGGTCATCGCACGTGCTTCGCGTATCAGCAGCAGGCGTTCCTGTTGCGTCAGTGAGGCGAACTCGCCAATACTGCCTATCAGCAGCAATGCATCGATCCCGGATGCGCTTAAGCGGGAAAAATGCTGACTGAGGGCGCTGAAATCGAGCTTTCCCTGTTGATCGAAGGGGGTGACGGTTGGGCACCAGACACCGTGGAAGACGGATTCTCCAGACATTGTGTTCTCCGGCTGAGTTGTGATGAAAAATGAAACGATGTTTTAACTTAGTCGCGAATGCCGTCCGTTGTCATACTGATGATGGCAGGAACCCAACCAGGCTCTCATTTTTAATTTGTCGAGGTATGGATGAAAGAGTAGAACCCTGAGCTTTACCGTCAGTTTGAAGCAGAAAGAACCCGTCCGGCGCAGGAGTTGCTGGCGCGTATCCCATCGCTGGCGGTGCAGCGCGCCACCGATCTCGGCTGCGGTCCTGGCAACAGTACAGAACTGCTGTGGCAGGCGTGGCCACAGGCGCATATCACCGGGCTGGACAGTTCGCTGACCATGCTGGAACAGGCGCAGCTGCGTCTGCCGGAGTGTGACTTTATTGCGGCGGATATCCGCCGCTGGCAGGCCACTACGCCGCAGGAGGTGATTTTTGCCAATGCCTCGTTGCAATGGCTTGGTGATCACGTGCAGCTGTTGCCGCATCTGGTCGCGCAGCTGGCGGATAACGGTGTCCTGGCGATTCAGATGCCCGATAATCTTGACCAGCCATCACATTCTCTTATGCGTGAGGTAGCCGCTGCGCCACAATGGTGTGAAAAGATCAGCGCGCAGGCGGCGGATCGCAAGAAACTGCTGACTGCGGAGCACTATTACGATGTGCTGGCCGGGGCGGGATGCCGTGTCGATATCTGGCGTACCACTTATTATCACCTGATGCCTGATGCGGCGGCGATTGTCGACTGGTTGCGCGCCACCGGACTGCGTCCATTCCTTGCGCCACTGGATGAGTCGCAACAGCAGGCATTTTTGCAGGATTATCTGGCGGCCATCAGCGAAGCCTATCGGCCACAGCAGGATGGCCGGGTGTTGCTGGCCTTTCCACGCCTGTTTATGGTGGCACAAAAAGGTTAGCAGGCTTGTTTTCCCCGGTGCCGCCCCCATCTGCAGATTCTGAACAGAGTACGCAAAATGGCAATTTAGCGTGGTGGTGCAGGCAAAAGTGCTACGCCCGCCGCGTCTTTATTGCTACCGTGGCAGCGAATTGACAGCCGGGAGCAGAGCAGGGATATGACAGACGAGCAACTCAACCAACTCAGCGCTGCGATTGGCGCCCGCTTACAGCATCTTCACGCGACGGTCACCGCGGCGGAGTCCTGTACTGGCGGCTGGATTAGTAAGGTGATTACGGATATCGCGGGCAGTTCCGCCTGGTTTGAGCGCGGCTTTGTCACCTACAGCAATGAAGCGAAGCAGCAGCTGATCGGCGTCAGTGCCGGTACGCTGGAACAGTGGGGCGCGGTCAGTGAGCAGGTCGTGTGTGAAATGGCGCAGGGCGCGCGGCAGGCGGCACAGGCGGATTTTGCCATGGCGGTCAGCGGCATTGCTGGCCCGGGCGGCGGCAGTGACGATAAACCTGTCGGTACGGTCTGGTTTGGCTTTGCCACGAAGCAGGGCGACGTGCTGGCGCGGCGGCAGGTTTTTGCCGGTGACCGTGAAGCGGTGCGGCGTCAGGCGACGGCATACGCACTGCAAACACTGCATGACGAATTTCTCAAAAATTAACTTGATACTGTATGGTCATACAGTATAATCACTGGCATCGGAATTACAGCAAAGCAACCTTGAGTGTGCTTTATCCTGCATGATTAGGAGTGGAAATGGCTATTGACGAAAACAAGCAAAAAGCACTGGCAGCCGCTTTAGGCCAGATTGAGAAGCAATTCGGTAAAGGCTCGATCATGCGTCTGGGTGAAGACCGCTCAATGGACGTAGAAACCATCTCTACCGGTTCGCTGTCACTGGATATCGCTCTGGGTGCTGGCGGCTTGCCAATGGGCCGTATCGTTGAAATTTATGGTCCGGAGTCGTCCGGTAAAACCACCCTGACGCTGCAGGTTATCGCTGCAGCACAGCGTAAGGGCAAAACCTGCGCCTTTATCGACGCCGAGCACGCGCTGGACCCGGTTTACGCCAAGAAACTGGGCGTGGATATCGACAATCTGCTCTGTTCACAGCCAGATACTGGTGAGCAGGCGCTGGAAATCTGTGATGCGCTGGCGCGCTCCGGTGCAGTTGATGTGATCATCGTCGACTCCGTTGCTGCGTTAACGCCGAAAGCCGAAATCGAAGGCGAAATCGGTGACTCTCATATGGGCCTCGCGGCACGTATGATGAGCCAGGCGATGCGTAAACTGGCAGGTAACCTGAAGCAGTCCAACACCCTGCTGATCTTTATCAACCAGATTCGTATGAAGATCGGTGTGATGTTCGGTAACCCGGAAACCACCACCGGTGGTAACGCGCTGAAATTCTATGCCTCTGTTCGTCTTGATATCCGTCGTATCGGCGCGATTAAAGAGGGCGACAATGTGGTGGGCAGCGAAACCCGCGTGAAAGTGGTGAAAAACAAGATCGCTGCGCCATTTAAACAGGCTGAATTCCAGATCATGTACGGTGAAGGTATTAACTTCTACGGTGAGCTGGTGGATCTTGGCGTGAAGCATAAGCTGATCGAAAAAGCGGGTGCTTGGTACAGCTACAATGGCGACAAGATTGGTCAGGGTAAATCTAACGCCAGCAACTACCTGAAAGAGAACCCGGCTGCAGCGAACGAGATCGAACAGAAACTGCGTGACATGCTGCTGAACAGCGCCAATGATAAAGCAGATTTCTCCGCTGATGATTTCGAAAACGAAGCCAGCGAAACCAACGAAGATTTCTAATCTTCCAGAGAAGTGATATCGCACCTGTGAGCTGTTTTACAGGTGTGTACTCCGGGGCGGCATATATGCCGCCCTGATTATTTGCTGTGCATCCCGAGCATGTCACTGCGCTGATATGAATATCTCAGGCCGATACTCACCCTGTTCCTGCTCTTTTCCGTCACTTTCTTTGTATCTGCCTCCATTTCCCGCTACGATCCACCTTCTTCTGATTTCTTCTGGAGCACTATGTCTGACGCTACTGCTGGTCGCAGCCACACTGCCCGTTTACTGGATCGCGCAATGCGTATTTTATCGCTGCGGGACCACAGCGAAGCGGAGTTTCGGCAAAAACTGACGCTGGCGGAGCAACGCGCCGCCCACTTCCGCCAGGAAGCACCGCGGGAAATCAGCGAAGACGAGGTGGAAAAGGTGGTGGCCTGGTGTTACCAGCATGGTTACCTCGATGACGCCCGCTTTGCACAGCGTTTTGTCGCCAGCCGCGCGCGCAAAGGCTACGGCCCGCAACGCATCCGTATGGAACTGGGGCAAAAGGGCATTGACCGCACGCTGGCGGAAAATGCCCTGGCAGAGACTGACATCGACTGGCCGACGCAGGCTTTTAACGTCGCTGAACGAAAGTTTGGCCTGCCGCTACCGACAGAATGGAAGGAAAAAGCCAAAGTGCAGCGTTTTTTGCTGGCGAAGGGCTTCTTTATGGAAGATATTCAGGCTGTTTTCAGAAATTTTGACAATTGACCTTCGATGGGATTTTACTTCGTACTGAAGAAAATTTATCTTATTCCCACTTTTTGTTCGTGTACCTCCGTGCGCGGGATGGAATGTCCGCGTTTATCAGGTCCACGAAACGTTCGTTAGCGTGATTCCAGGATAATTATGAGCAAGAGCACTGCTGAGATCCGTCAGGCGTTTCTCGACTTTTTCCATAGTAAGGGACATCAGGTTGTAGCCAGTAGCTCCCTCGTGCCCCACAACGACCCGACGTTGCTGTTTACTAACGCCGGGATGAACCAGTTTAAAGACGTTTTCCTCGGGCAGGACAAACGCAACTACTCGCGTGCGACCACCGCACAGCGCTGCGTGCGCGCCGGTGGTAAGCATAACGACCTGGAAAACGTCGGTTACACCGCACGTCACCACACCTTCTTTGAGATGCTGGGTAACTTCAGCTTCGGCGATTATTTCAAAAATGATGCGATTGCTTACGCTTGGGAACTGCTGACCGGCGCACAGTGGTTTAATCTGCCGAAAGATCGTCTGTGGGTCACTGTCTATGAGACCGATGACGAAGCTTATGCGATCTGGGAAAAAGAGATTGGTATTCCGCGCGAACGTATTATTCGTATTGGTGACAACAAAGGCGGTGCTTACGCGTCAGATAACTTCTGGCAGATGGGCGATACCGGTCCTTGCGGTCCATGTACGGAAATTTTCTACGATCACGGCGACCATATCTGGGGTGGCCCACCAGGTTCACCAGAAGAAGATGGCGACCGCTATATCGAAATCTGGAATATCGTCTTCATGCAGTTCAACCGCCAGGCGGACGGCACCATGCAGCCGCTGCCAAAACCGTCGGTTGATACCGGTATGGGCCTGGAACGTGTTGCCGCCGTGCTGCAGCATGTGAATTCCAACTACGAAATCGATCTGTTTGCCAATCTGATCAAATCTGTGGCCCAGGTGACTGGCGCGACCGATCTCAGCAACAAATCCCTGCGCGTGATTGCCGACCATATCCGTTCCTGTGCCTTCCTGATCGCGGACGGTGTGATCCCGTCGAACGAAAACCGTGGTTATGTACTGCGTCGCATCATTCGTCGTGCGGTACGTCATGGCAACATGCTGGGCGCGACGGAAACCTTCTTCTGGAAACTGGTTGCCCCACTGATTGACGTGATGGGCAGTGCAGGCGAAGAGCTGAAAAAGCAGCAGGCTCAGGTTGAGCAGGTGCTGAAAACTGAAGAAGAACAGTTTGCCAAAACGCTGGAACGTGGTCTGGCACTGCTGGATGACGAACTGGCGAAACTGCAGGGCGATACACTGGATGGTGAAACCGTGTTCCGTCTGTACGACACCTTCGGCTTCCCGGTCGATTTAACTGCAGACGTCTGCCGTGAACGCAATCTGAAAATTGATGAAGCTGGTTTTGAGCAGGCGATGGAGCAGCAGCGTCAGCGTGCGCGTGACGCCAGCGGCTTCGGTACGGATTACAACAACGTTATCCGTATTGATTCAGCTTCTGCCTTCAAAGGCTATGACCAGCTGGCGCTGAATGCGACAGTGAAAGCGATCTTTGTCGCCGGACAGCAGGCGGACACTATCACTGCAGGTCAGGAAGGCGTGATCGTGCTGGATGAAACGCCATTCTATGGCGAATCTGGTGGCCAGGTCGGTGATACCGGCGTGCTGAAAGTCGGCAACGCAGAGTTCACCGTTACTGATACGCAGAAATATGGCCAGGCAATTGGCCACCTCGGCCAGCTGGCATCCGGTCAGCTGCGGGTGGGTGACCGTGTGGATGCGCAGGTAGACACCGCGCGTCGTGCGCGTATCCGCCTGAACCACTCTGCGACCCACTTGCTGCACGCCGCGCTGCGTCAGGTGCTGGGCGAACATGTGGCGCAGAAAGGCTCACTGGTTAACGATAAGTACCTGCGTTTTGACTTCTCGCACTTTGAAGCGATGAAGCCAGAGCAGATTCGTCAGGTGGAAGAGATCGTCAACACGCAGATCCGTCACAACCTGGCGATTGAAACCAATATCATGGAGCTGGAAGCGGCGAAAGCGAAGGGCGCAATGGCGCTGTTCGGCGAGAAGTATGACGACCATGTGCGTGTGTTAAGCATGGGCGACTTCTCCACTGAGCTGTGTGGTGGCACACATGCCAGCCGTACCGGTGATATCGGCCTGTTCCGTATCCTGTCTGAATCAGGTACGGCAGCTGGTGTACGCCGTGTCGAAGCCGTAACCGGTGAAGGTGCGCTGGCGCAGGTGTATGCGCAGAGCGAGCAGCTGCAGGATATTGCGCAGCTGGTAAAAGCCAATAACAGCAATCTGAACGACAAAGTGCGTTCGGTGATTGAGCATGTTCGGGTGCTGGAAAAAGAGCTTCAGCAGCTGAAAGACCAGCAGGCGGCTCAGGAGAGTGCATCTCTGAGCAGCAAAGCGGTTGACGTGAAAGGGGCGAAATTGCTGGTGAGCGAACTCAGCAATGTCGAACCTAAAATGCTGCGCACGATGGTTGACGATCTGAAGAATCAGCTTGGTTCGGCAATTATTGTGCTGGCGACAGTGGCAGACGGTAAAGTATCCCTGATTGCCGGGGTGACGAAAGACCTTACTGACCGGGTAAAAGCAGGTGAGCTGGTTGGTGAGCTGGCACAGCAGGTTGGCGGTAAGGGCGGCGGACGTCCTGATATGGCTCAGGCAGGCGGCACAGACGCACAGGCGCTGCCTGCTGCGCTGGCTGGCGTTGAGTCATGGGTCGCTGCAAAACTGTAACGATAAAAAATGCATTACAGGGATTGCGCCTGGGTGGAAACACCCGGCGCTTTTTCAAGTGATGCGCACCCTGTAATCATAAAGTCAGGTTGATGTAGTGTATTTCGGCTAAACTAACTATCAGCAGAATGTATTGGCATGATGATTTGCATTAATGTATTTGTCATAGCCTGGGTTCAGCGTTATATGATGGATATTGCCGGGCGCTTCGCAAACCCGACTCTTTTAATCTTTCAAGGAGCAAAGAATGCTAATTCTAACTCGTCGAGTTGGTGAAACCCTCATGATCGGTGATGAGGTGACTGTAACGGTGCTGGGTGTAAAAGGTAACCAGGTACGCATCGGTGTAAACGCCCCTAAAGAAGTTTCGGTACATCGCGAAGAGATCTATCAGCGCATTCAGGCCGAAAAAACTCAGCCTTCGAGTTACTAACGGATCCAGCGTCTCGCTCGTGCCAGCGAGACGCTACCGCTTTTCTGGCGTTTATTCGCGTCTGCCTTCTGCTTTTCTCTGTTTTTCCCTTCTGCTGTGTTTCCTGTTTTCCGTAAACTTACCTGCGTTTCTCTGTTGATAAATCACTCTTTTTGTTTTCAAAGTCGCCGGATTGTCTGTGATTTGTGCAAACAAACACAGAGCGGGAAAAATTGTTTGACTTATAAGTCCGGGAAAGTAATATGTGCGCCACGCAGTGCCGATGAGCGGAAACAAAGTTCAGCAGCACAGTTCGCAAGAACGCGTATGGTGAGGTGGCCGAGAGGCTGAAGGCGCTCCCCTGCTAAGGGAGTATGCGGTCAAAAGCTGCATCCGGGGTTCGAATCCCCGCCTCACCGCCATTTGCATCCGTAGCTCAGCTGGATAGAGTACTCGGCTACGAACCGAGCGGTCGGAGGTTCGAATCCTCCCGGATGCACC
>NZ_CBFFRK010000006.1:0-25170 GCF_965644245.1 Erwinia sp. V71 | reverse complement strand
ATGCATCCGTAGCTCAGCTGGATAGAGTACTCGGCTACGAACCGAGCGGTCGGAGGTTCGAATCCTCCCGGATGCACCATACTCCTCTGATATTCCCTGTTTCCTGATACACCCGATATCCCCCTACGTGATCACCTTCGCTATAAATCAAATACCCTGGCAACGCCCTGACCTTTATCTGATTTCTAAAATCATTAATGCTTTCAAAGCATTTGCTGTTAAGCACCAACAGCGACAATCATGGCGCTTTACGATAGAGTAAAGGCTGGTTGAAATATTGCCTGGAGAGAGAATGTACGATCGCTACGACGGCTTGATTTTCGATATGGACGGCACCATTTTGGACACAGAGCCGACGCATCGCAAAGCCTGGCATCAGGTGCTGGCGCGTTACGGGATGACCTTTGATGAAGTCGCGATGATTAGCCTCAATGGTTCTCCGACCTGGCGCATTGCGCAGGTGATTATCGCCAGCCATCAGGCGGATCTCGATCCCCACGCGCTGGCGGCGGAAAAAACCGCCGCGTTTCGTTCTATGCTGCTGGATTCCGTACAGCCGCTGCCGCTGGTGGAAGTGGTCAAAGCTTACCACGGGCGACGTCCGATGGCGGTTGGCACCGGCAGTGAGCATGAGATGGCGGATACCTTGTTGCGCCATCTGGGCATTCGTGACTGCTTTACTGCGCTGGTCGGCGCCGACGATGTGCAACGTCATAAACCAGAGCCGGATACCTTTCTGCGCTGTGCACAGCTGATGGGCGTGGCTCCCGGCCGGTGTGTGGTGTTTGAAGACGCCGATTTTGGTGTGCAGGCGGCAAAAGCCGCAGGCATGGACGTGGTCGACGTGCGTTTACTGTGAGTGAATGGCTGAGCTATGGCTCATTATTCGCCAGCAGCTTTCTCAGCGCCACATTACTGCCGGGCAGCTCTGAAGTGCTGCTGGTGGCGCTACTGGTGGCAGGGAAGTCATCAGTCGTTGGGTTGATTTTTATCGCCGCGCTGGGTAACACCCTCGGCGGTTTGACGAATATTTTCATTGGTCGCTTGCTGCCGCGAAAACAGCAGGAGCGATGGCATGACACAGCAATGACGTGGTTGCACCGGCTGGGCCCGGCAGCACTGTTATTCAGCTGGTTGCCGTTGATTGGCGATCTGCTGTGCGTTCTTGCCGGCTGGCTGCGTTTTTCCTGGCTGCCGGTGCTGCTGTATTTAGCTATCGGTAAAACACTACGCTACATCGTCGTTGCAGCTGCAACGTTGCAGGGGATGGCGTGGTGGCATTGATTCTCGCTGATTCGGGGCTACGGTTAACATTATGCTAAACAATAATAAGTTTTTCTCTGAGCGGGAGGTCAATTTGATCCCGGATGTATCACAAGCGCTTGCCTGGCTGGAAGCACATCCCAACGCCTTATCCGGTATCGGTCGTGGCATCGAGCGTGAAACGTTGCGCGTCAGACCTGACGGCCGTCTGGCGACGACCGGGCACCCTGATTCTCTCGGTTCAGCATTAACGCATAAATGGGTAACCACCGATTTTGCTGAGGCATTGCTGGAATTTATCACCCCGGTTGAGCAGGATATTGACCGTCTGCTGGCTTTCCTGCGCGATATTCATCGCCATGTGGCGCGTGAGATTGGCGAGGAGCGCATGTGGCCGTTCAGCATGCCGTGCTTTATCGAGCCGGGTGAAGATATTGAGCTGGCGCAGTATGGCCGTTCCAATATTGGCCGGATGAAGACCCTGTATCGCGAAGGGCTGAAAAACCGTTATGGTGCGCTGATGCAGACCATTTCCGGCGTGCACTATAACTTCTCGCTGCCACTCTCCTTCTGGCAGGAGTGGGCGGGCGTCACCGATATGGAGAGCGGCAAAGACGCCATCTCTGACGGTTATTTACGTCTGATCCGCAACTACTATCGCTTTGGCTGGATTATTCCGTATCTGTTTGGCGCCTCACCGGCAATCTGTTCCTCTTTCCTGCAGGGCAAAGAGAGCAATCTGCCTTTCGAACGTAATGATAAGGGCATGCTGTATCTGCCGTATGCCACCTCGCTGCGCCTGAGTGATCTCGGTTATACCAATAAGTCGCAAAGCAATCTGGGTATCACCTTTAACAATCTGCCGGATTATGTCGCGGCGCTGAAAAAGGCGATCAAAACGCCATCGGATGAGTATGTCGCGATTGGGGTTAAGGACGATAAAGGCGACTGGCTGCAACTGAACACCAATGTGCTGCAGATCGAAAATGAACTGTACGCACCGATTCGTCCGAAGCGCGTGACGAAGTCGGGGGAAAATCCTTCTGATGCGTTGCAGCGTGGCGGTATTGAGTATATCGAAGTGCGTTCACTGGACATCAATCCGTTCTCGCCGATTGGCGTCGATGCCACTCAGGTGCGTTTCCTCGATCTTTTCCTGATTTGGTGTACGCTGGCAGATGCGCCGGAGATGAGCAGCGATGAGCTGCTCTGTAGTCGTAAAAACTGGAACCGGGTGATCCTGGAAGGTCGCAAGCCAGAGCAGACCATTGCGTTTGGCTGTGAAGAGGCGCAGGCTTCTCTGGTTGAGGTGGGCAAAGCCCTGTTTGCCGATCTGCATCGCGTGGCGGAAGTTCTCGACAGTAACCAGGGCGACAGCCGTTATCAGGACGTGTGCGATCTGCTGGTGGCATCGTTCGATAATCCGGAACTGACGTATTCCGCACGTATTCTGCAGTCATTAAAAGATAATGGCCTGGGCGGTGCAGGGCTGGCGCTGGCGGAGCAGTATCGCCATATGCTGACGGAAGAGCCGTATGAGCTGCTGAGCGACGAACAGTTCGCGGCAGAAGCACAGCGTTCACGTATCAGTCAGCAACAAATCGAAGAGAGTGATACACTCAGTTTTGCAGATTTCCTGGCCAGCAAAGCAGGCTAGAAAAGAAAAAGGCCACATCACTGTGGCCAAATGAACATCTCTGTTGTCAGGGATGATGATAACAAAATGCGCGTCTTTCATATATTCAGACGCCCGGCGACAAGAAAAGTTTCATCGCTTTTAAAAAAATATCTAAAACAGGAGGTGACAATATGCCACTGCTGGACAGTTTTACCGTTGATCATACGATCATGGCCGCACCTGCGGTACGTGTTGCAAAAACTATGGATACCCCGCACGGCGATACTATCACCGTTTTTGACCTGCGTTTTTGCCGGCCAAACAAAGAAATCCTGACTGAACGTGGTATCCACACGCTGGAGCACCTGTTCGCCGGCTTTATGCGCAACCACCTTAACGGTGACGGCGTGGAAATTATCGATATCTCCCCAATGGGTTGCCGTACCGGTTTCTACATGAGCCTGATTGGCACGCCTGATGAGCAGCGCGTGGCGAAGGCGTGGAAAGGGGCGATGGAAGATGTGCTGAAAGTCAGCGACCAGGGCAAAATCCCGGAACTGAATGAATATCAGTGTGGTTCTTACCGTCTGCACTCGCTGGATGAAGCGCAGCAGATCGCGCGTAACGTGCTTGGCAGCGATATCGGCGTGAACCGCAATGAAGATCTGGCACTGCCAAAAGATAAACTGAAAGAGTTGCAGATCTAGTCTGCCTCCCGGTTGTCAGTCGGGTGACCGAACTGACGCCCTCCTCCATAAAATGGGGGAGGGCTGGGGAGGGGGGCCGCATTCAGGATGCGGCAAAGGAACGATAAACTCCACCCTTAGCTTTTGATCGACTCCTGCAGCGATTGCTGTGGTGTGATCCTCACCTGTGTGACCCGATTATCCTGCACATCCAGAATATCGACGGCATACTGCCCGACGTCAACACGCGTTCCCACCAACGGGATCTCTTCCAGCACTTCCAGCAGCATGCCGTTAATGGTGCGCGCTTCCTCTTCCGGCAGATGCCAGTTAAACGCCTTATTCAGTTCACGGACATTCGCGCCGCCTTCGACCAGCACCGAACCATCGGTTTGCGGCGTGGCTTCTTCCGCCAGAGTAGGTGACATCGAGGTGGTGAAATCACCGACGATCTCTTCGAGAATATCATCGATAGTCACCAGGCCGCGGATATCGCCATACTCATCTACGACCAGACCGGCTTTCTTCTTATTGCGCTGGAATTTCACCAGCTGCACATTCAGCGGCGTTCCCTGTGGGATGTAGTAGATTTCATCGGCGGCGCGCAGCAGGTTCTCTTTGGTGAACTCTTTTTTCTCGGTCATCATGCGGTACGCTTCACGCACGCGCAGCATACCGATGGCATCATCGAGAGAATCGCGGTACAGCACGATGCGGCCGTGGGGTGAGTGGGTTAGCTGGCGGATAATCGATTTCCAGTCGTCATTGACGTTGATGCCCACCATCTCGTTACGTGGCACCATGATGTCATCGACACTGACATTTTCCAGGTCCAGCACCGACAGCAGCATATCCTGATTGCGCCGCGACATCTGCGAACGCGACTCATGGACGATGGTACGCAGCTCATCTTTGCTCAGTGCCGCGCTGACTGCGCCATCCACTTTCATGCCGAACATGCGCATCAGTATGCGGGTAATGCCATTCAGCAGCCACACCAGCGGCAGCATCAGCAACTGCAGCGGCCCGAGCAGCAGGCTGCTGGGAAACGCCACTTTTTCCGGATACAGCGCGGCGATGGTTTTCGGCAGCACTTCGGCAAACACCAGTACGACAAAGGTCAGCACGCCGGTAGCGATCGCCACGCCAGCATCACCGTACAGACGCATACCGACGATGGTCGCCAGTGCGGACGCGAGAATGTTGACGAGGTTATTGCCGATCAGCACCAGACTAATCAGGCGGTCAGGGCGGCGCAGCAGCTTTTCAACGCGGCGTGCTGCCCGGTGGCCATTCTTCGCCAGATGGCGCAGACGGTAACGGTTGAGCATCATCATGCCGGTTTCCGAACTGGAGAAGTAAGCGGAAACCAGCACCATGATGATCAGGGTGATAATCAGCGTGGTGGTTGAAACATGTTCCAACGCAGCAATTCCTTCTGGTGGAGTATCAGGACATAAGGTGCTGCAGGACGCGGCTGCCGAAGTAAGCCATGGTCAGCAGGAATGCGCCGCCACAGTTAAACCAGACGACGCGACGACCGCGCCAGCCCTCATGGTAATGGCCCCAGAGTAAAACGATATAAACAAACCAGGCGAGAATCGACAGCACCGCTTTATCAATATTATCGCGGCTGAACAGGTCCTGCAGATAGAACAGCCCGGTGCAGAGCACCAGCGTCAGCAGCACCACGCCGATTTGCGTGATGTGGAACATCTTACGTTCTATCACCATCAGCGGCGGAATATCGTTGCTGAAGGCAACTTTTTTATTTTTTAACAGGTAATCGATCCAGGCCAGTTGCAGCGCATACAGTGCTGCGATGATCAGCGTGGCATAGGCAAACAGCGCCAGACCAATGTGGATCATCATGCCTGGCGTGGTTTCCAGATGGGTGATAAACGCATTCGGCACAAAACTGGCGAACGCGAGGTTAATCAGCGAAAAGGTATAGACAATCGGCAGCAGCAGCCAGCCGCGGTTACGTGAGGCGACAATCGTCATCACGCAGCAGATGATTAAGCTCACCAGCGAACCGATATTCAGCAGGCTCAGATTCTGGCCGTAGTCGACCGCAAAAATGCGTTGCTGCAGGGCGATGCCGTGGTTGATCAGGGCGATAGTGGCGGCAAACACAGCCAGGCGCCGCCAGGAGCTGTTCTGGCGCAGCAGGCTGGGAATGATCAGGGCAAGGCTAAATGAGTAGGCGAAAAGCGCCACAATCGCATAAACGGACATAAAGGTTGTCAGATACCGGCCAGATTAAAAGGAAAACAGCAGTATAGCGCCAGCCGCAGTATGCTCCAAACGTTCTCATTGCCGATAGCAGAGATCGCTCGCGCTTCGTGTTATAATCCGCGCCATGGTGTCGCCTGAGCGGCCTCTGTATACGACGTAAAAGCGAGAGACAATGTTTGATAATTTAACCGATCGTTTGTCGCAGACCCTGCGCAATATCAGCGGCCGCGGCAGGCTGACCGAAGATAACGTTAAAGACACGCTGCGCGAAGTGCGCATGGCGCTGCTGGAGGCGGACGTTGCGTTGCCGGTGGTGCGTGAGTTTATCAACCGCGTTAAAGAGCGCGCGGTGGGTCATGAAGTGAACAAGAGCCTGACCCCGGGTCAGGAGTTCGTCAAAATCGTGCGCAACGAGCTGGTTGCGGCGATGGGTGATGAAAACAACACCCTGAACCTGGCGGCGCAACCACCAGCCGTCGTGCTGATGGCGGGCCTGCAGGGTGCCGGTAAAACCACCAGTGTGGCGAAGCTGGGTAAATTCCTCAGCGAAAAACAGAAAAAGAAAGTGCTGGTGGTCTCGGCGGACGTTTATCGTCCGGCGGCAATCCGTCAGCTGGAAACCCTGGCAGAGCAGGTGGGCGTGGATTTCTGCCCGTCGGATCTCAGCCAGAAGCCGGTGGACATCGTCAATAACGCGCTGCAACAGGCGAAACTGAAATTCTACGATGTGCTGCTGGTGGATACCGCCGGTCGTCTGCACGTCGATGAAGCGATGATGGACGAGATCAAACAGGTGCACGCGGCGATTAATCCGGTGGAAACCCTGTTTGTTGTCGATGCGATGACCGGTCAGGATGCGGCGAACACCGCCAAAGCCTTCAACGAAGCCCTGCCACTGACAGGCGTGGTGCTGACCAAAGTCGATGGTGATGCGCGCGGCGGTGCTGCGCTGTCGATTCGCCATATTACCGGCAAACCGATTAAGTTTATGGGTGTCGGTGAGAAAACCGACGCGCTGGAGCCATTCTACCCGGACCGTATCGCCTCCCGTATTCTTGGCATGGGCGATGTGCTGTCGCTGATCGAAGATATCGAGAGCAAAGTTGACCGCGCACAGGCGGAAAAACTGGCGAGCAAGCTGAAGAAAGGCGACGGTTTCGACCTCAACGATTTCCTTGAGCAGCTGAAGCAGATGCGCAATATGGGCGGCATGGCAAGCCTGATGGGCAAGCTGCCGGGCATGGGCCAGCTGCCGGATAACGTGAAATCGCAGATGGACGATAAAGTTCTGGTGCGTATGGAAGCGATGATTAACTCCATGACGCGCAAAGAGCGTGAAAAACCGGAAATTATCAAAGGCTCGCGTAAACGTCGTATCGCTACCGGTTCCGGCATGCAGGTGCAGGACGTCAACCGTTTGCTGAAACAGTTTGATGACATGCAGCGCATGATGAAAAAGATGAAGAAAGGCGGCATGGCGAAAATGCTGCGCGGTATGAAAGGGATGATGCCACCGGGCTTCCCAGGCCGTTAAGCGTCCGTGAACGCTCTGCTGGTGTAAAAGCTGTGACAGCTTTAGATTGCTTTTTACGCCAAAATGAGTAAAATTTTCGGGCTTTTTATATTGCACCCGGGCCCCGTTCCTCGATGGGGCCCGGTTGTTTTATTAACTAAAGAGGATGTTATGGTAACAATTCGTTTGGCACGTCACGGCGCTAAAAAGCGTCCGTTCTATCAGGTAGTCGTCACTGACAGCCGTAATGCTCGTAACGGTCGTTTCATCGAGCGCGTAGGTTTCTTCAACCCGATCGCTTCTGGTCAGGCTGAAGCACTGCGTCTGGATCTGGACCGTATTGAGCACTGGGTTGGCCAGGGCGCAACGCTTTCTGATCGCGTTAACGCGCTGATCAAGCAAGCTAAGAAAGCAGCTTAATCTGTCACGGTGGTCAACATGAGCAAGCAACTCACCGCGCAGCCGCCTGTTACGCCGCTTATTCTCGGCAAAATGGGATCGGCCTACGGTATCCGTGGTTGGCTCAAAGTGTTTTCCTCCACCGAAGACGCCGAAAGCATTTTTGACTATCAGCCGTGGTTTATCCAGCGGGCGGGTCAGTGGCAGCTTATCGAGCTGGAAGGCTGGAAGCACCACAATCAGGACATGATCATCAAAGTCAAAGGCATTGACGATCGTGATGCGGCCGGTCTCCTCACCAATTGCGAAATTGTGGTGGATTCCGAGCAATTGCCAGAGCTGGACGCGGGCGACTATTACTGGAAAGACCTGATTGGTTGCCAGGTAGTGACCACGAAAGGCTATGAACTGGGTAAAGTCACTGAGCTGATGGAAACCGGTTCTAACGACGTTCTCGTCGTGAAGGCAAACCTGAAAGATGCCTTTGGTGCGAAGGAGCGGTTAATTCCGTTTCTTGATGAACAGGTTATCAAGAATGTCGATCTCACTACCGGCACGATTGAAGTAGATTGGGATCCTGGTTTTTGAGCTCCGAACAACGCGGTAACGACACGGCTTCATCGATGTGGATTGGCATAATCAGCCTGTTTCCGGAGATGTTCCGCGCAATTACCGATTACGGGGTAACTGGCCGGGCAGTAAAAAATGGCCTGCTCAGCATTCAGAGCTGGAGTCCACGTGACTTCACTCACGACCGGCACCGTACCGTAGACGATCGTCCGTACGGCGGCGGACCGGGAATGCTAATGATGGTTCAGCCCTTACGGGATGCCATCCACGCAGCAAAAGCGGCGGCGGGAGAAGGCGCTAAGGTGATTTATCTGTCACCTCAGGGTCGCAAACTTGACCAGAATGGCGTTTGCGAACTGGCGACTCACCAGAAGTTAATTCTGGTATGTGGTCGCTATGAAGGGATTGACGAGCGCGTAATCAAAACCGAGATTGACGAAGAATGGTCAATCGGGGATTACGTACTCAGTGGTGGCGAGCTGCCAGCAATGACGTTGATTGATTCGGTCTCCCGGTTAATTCCTGGAGTGCTGGGCAAGCAGGCGTCAGCCGAAGAAGATTCGTTTTCTGATGGTTTGCTGGATTGCCCACACTACACCCGCCCTGAAGTGTTAGAGGGGATGGAAGTACCGCCAGTGTTACTGTCGGGCAACCATGCCGATATTCGCCGCTGGCGTCTGAAACAGTCGCTGGGCCGTACCTGGCTTAGAAGACCTGAACTTCTGGAAAACCTGGCTCTGACTGAAGAGCAAGCAAGGTTACTGGCGGAATTTCGTAAGGAACTGTCCAGCAACCAAAACGATGATGCGGAAGGCAACGCGTAACGCGGCCTCCTTAAATATCAGTTTACCCAGGATAAGAGATTTAATTATGAGCAACATTATCAAGCAACTTGAACAAGAACAGATGAAACAGGACGTACCGTCCTTCCGTCCGGGTGATTCCGTGGAAGTGAAAGTATGGGTCGTTGAAGGTTCTAAAAAACGTCTGCAGGCATTCGAGGGCGTGGTTATCGCTATTCGTAACCGCGGTCTGCACTCTGCATTCACTGTTCGTAAGATTTCCAACGGCGAAGGTGTTGAGCGTGTATTCCAGACTCACTCACCAGTCATCGACAGCATCACTGTTAAACGTCGTGGCGCCGTGCGTAAAGCGAAACTGTACTACCTGCGTGAGCGTACTGGTAAGTCTGCTCGTATCAAAGAGCGTCTTAACTAAGGTATCGCTTTCGCGACATCTCAAAGTTAATGTGAATAAGGGGCTGGCCGAAAGGCTGGCCCCTTTTTTTATGCCCTGAAGAACGATGCGGCGCACGCCTGTTCGCCTGCACATTTTGAATCACTTCACACTCCTGTAATAAAACTGACACTCACTGCAACTGAACGCGTCCTGCAACTACTCAGGCATATACCGTGCGAGCGCGCCCGGACGCCTCGTCCCTGAGTAAACAGCGCTGCACTGTGGAACGGGCGTGGTGGCGCAATGCCGTCATCGCTGAACGTGGTTTATTACCTTTATGGAGTGAATAAGATGACTGGAATTGGAACTCACCGTCAGCAATCAGTCAGAGATTTTTCCCGTGAGCAGGCTGTCAGCAGCAACACGACAGGGCGCACCGGCAGTCAGCAGAATACCCGTAATGTCAGTACCACTCAGAGTGTTGACGGACAGCGACAACAAAACGTAAACAATATCACTGCATTGCTGCGGGACTATTTTACCGGTGGCGATGATATGCATGAGCTGATCAACTCGCGTGCGACTGAACTGGATCGCATGGGATACAACCCGGAGAGCATTCGTGCGGTGTTCAGTAAAGGGGAAAAACTCGATAACTGGACGGCAGCGCTGTCGAATACCATCGCCACCATTTCTTTCGCTGTATCAGGATTCCCTGGCGAAGCACTGGGCAAAGCGGTCAGTCACACGCTGCACGCGTCAACCGGTTCCATGGCGTCAGATGTCATAGGCGGCGTGGCTGGTGGCGGTATGGCGATGGTGCTGAAAGCCTTTTCTGACAAAGTGCTGGCGAATGCGCTGAAAGATGCCAAATGGATGGATGCTGATAAAGCGCATCTGTTACCGGAGATGCAGCAGCTTGTTGAACGTCGTGAGGGGCTTGGCTACAGCATGAAGCATGCGCTCATTGGCGGTCTGGGGTTTGATGCGCGTAATGTTGTGACCGGACTGGCGGCTATTGGCGCGGCGGGAACGTTGTCGGAAGCGGACGGGCGTAAAGTGAACACCTCGATGAGCACCATACTCACACCCGCGGCGGGCGCGCTGAGCAGTGTGCTGAGTCATCAAAAAAACAGCCTGCATGGTCCGGAGTTTTTACTGGGCCGTACCGACTGGCGTGAACGTTTTGTGCAGCTGGATAACACCAGTGTCAGCGATCAGATGTTATCAGGGGGCAAAGACCGATTACTGACTGCGTTGCGCGATATGCTGTCACCCCGTGAGCTGGCTAAAGGCGTTGTGAATCCGTTTTCCGGTAATATGGTTGCGGAAATTATGACGCTGGGGATGGGGCTCGGCGGCGTGAATGCCCTGAAAAACCTGACACGTCACGGTCTGCAGGGTGAGGCAATGAATGCCGCAGCAAAACAGACGGTAGAGCAGGCGGTCAACATTCTGGCATCGGCCGCCGCTTATGCCGCGCAGGGTATTGCAGGAACGCTGGCCGGCCCGGCACCCACCCGTAACGATGAAACCATTGATGCATTCTTCAATAACCATCCGTTGCTGGAGCCGAAAAACTGGCTGGGTAATCGGACAGATGCGGCGGTAACCGAAGTGTCTGACGACACGGCCAGCGAAGCATCATTACAACCCGAAGAGAATCGTCAGACGGAAGACATTCCGCTGAGAAACCTTTCGCGGTCAGCCAGTGTCGCGCCATCAGAGACACAGGCGATCACCGACGAAGCAGAGGTTGTTCAGTCAGCGCGGCAGGAAGGCACACCGCGTCCGGCCAGCCCGGCATCATCACAGCCGCAGGTGACAACGGAAGAGCAGGAACGGGTGCAGACTGAACAACCGAATCCGCTATCGAATAGTGAACGTGCGTCGCTGGCGTCGCACGACGGTTCCATTACGCCGCAGGAGCACATCAGGGACGATGTGTCGTCACACACCGGAATACGTCAGACGCCGCGGGTCCGGCAGGACTCTGATAATGCTTCACTGGCGACCATCGACACTTTCAAAACGGCTCCGGAAGGTGTTACCACTGCGCAAAATAGCACGCCACAGATATCATCCGATCACGACGTACCATCACCACGCCACAGCAGTGAGTCTGCCCGCTCACAGCGTTCGACGGCCTCCTCCGATCGCGCGGTGCTCGCGCAGGTAACATCACGAGAGCAACTCAGTGCATTACAAATGGAACGGAGAGTCAGCGCGATGAGTGAAGCGAAGACGCAGTCTGTACCGGGCGCCTGGGTATCGGATGACGAGGGGAGTGTAGCCGGGTCGCATTGATAATCGCTGAGCGCTCAGGTAATAATGGGTCGCTTAATTGCGCCTGCGGTTTAGTAGGCGCAGACCATTCCTGACCCATCGCAACCCCCTAAGTACAAGGATTTGCTATGCCGCGCTTCAATCAGTACCAGCAACCGATTGGCGATGCTTTACCTGACTGGCAGCCCGTCAGCCAGCCGCCACGCGTCACGGTCAGCGGCCGCTATTGCCGTCTTGAACCCCTCGCTATCTATCATGCCGAAGACCTGCTTGCCGCCTATGCGCAGGCCGCCGATGAGCGTGACTGGACCTATCTGATGAGTGCCCGGCCCAAAGATATCGCCGGGTGCCGCACATGGATCGACCAAAAAGTTTCCGATCCTTCACTGGTGCCTGTGGCGATTGTCGATAATCGCACGGAAAAAGCCGTTGGCATCGCCTGCTATATGCGTATCGATACCAGTAACGGCGTACTGGAGCTTGGCCATCTGACCTGGTCGCCGCTGATGCAGCGCACGGTGCTGGGGACGGAAGCGTTATGGCTGATGCTGAAAACCACTTTTGAGCTGGGCTATCGCCGTTGCGAGTGGAAATGTGACTCGCTGAATGCGCCATCGCGTAAGGCGGCGGAACGGCTGGGATTCCGCTGGGAAGGGACGTTCCGTCAGATGATGGCACGCCACAACCGCAACCGTGATACTGACTGGCTGTCAATTATTGATGGCGAGTGGTCAGCGATTGATCGCGCGATCCGGCAATGGCTGGCCCCGGAAAATTTCACCGCCGATGGACAGCAGATCCAGCGGCTGGAAGACCTACACCGGGCGGTGTAAATGATAAATCGCGGTATTGACCGGGCCGCTGGTCAGCACAATTAAACCGTAACGCATATCGACCAGTTGTGCGCCGCTGGCAACCGCCACCGTGCGGCTGGCGATATTGCTTTCCGCCGCCAGGATTTCGATCGTGTTGATCTCTTCATGCTGAAATGCCCGTTGCGCCAGCTGTTGCACCGCCTGGCGGGCAATCCCTTTGCGTTGCTGGCTCTGGCGCACCCAGTAACCGATTGAGCACAGGGCGCCGCTTTGCTGCGCATAGCGTAGTCCGACGCCGCCCAGCAGGTTATCCCCATCGTCATAAATTCCCCATTCATCGGCAACCCTTCTGGCCTGCTGCTGATGAGTAAAAGCGAACCACTGACGCGCTTCCTCCTCGCTGTACCCAGCATGAGCCCAGCTTAGCCAGGGCAGCAGACTGTCCAGCGATTCATTGATTGCGCAGGCGAAGGCGCCAGCGTCTTGCATCGCAAAAGGGTGCAGGTGGATCTTCATCAACATCTCCCTGATTGTCTCGCGTGGTGTACAGCATAAAAAATATGCCAGCGTGAGCGATCGTTATCCAGGTTACAGATTTAACAGCATATTTTAGCGTTAAAGCAGATAAAACTCTTTCTTTATGTAAACTTTTATTTACAATAATTAATGTCTCGTTTGTTATTTTAACTTTATGTTTTTAAATGAATTTATTGTTTTATTTATAACCTTAAAAAGGTGGTGGTAAATAAAGTGTACATATGTGGATTGCATGATTTACGCGCTATGGTAAAGTAACGCTCACCTCACTGAGGATCACCACGAACGCATAAACGAGTTAGTAAGGATCAGGATCATGCAAAAAGACGCGCTGAATAATGTTCATATCGCCGACGAACAGGTACTTATCACCCCGGAAGAGCTGAAAAACAAGTTTCCGCTCAATGCTCAGCAGGAAGCGCAGATTGCGGCTTCCCGTCAGACCATCTCTGACATTATTGCCGGAAAAGATCATCGCCTGCTGGTGGTATGTGGCCCCTGCTCAATTCACGATCCTGAAGCTGCTCTGGAATATGCCCGTTCGTTAAAAGATCTCTCTGAACAGCTGAAGGATCAGCTGTATATCGTTATGCGCGTCTATTTTGAAAAACCCCGCACCACTGTCGGCTGGAAGGGGCTGATCAACGATCCTTATATGGATAACTCGTTTGATATGGAAGCGGGCCTGCACATTGCTCGTCGCCTG
The DNA here is from genome assembly GCF_965644245.1 of Erwinia sp. V71. Taxonomy (NCBI): domain Bacteria; kingdom Pseudomonadati; phylum Pseudomonadota; class Gammaproteobacteria; order Enterobacterales; family Erwiniaceae; genus Erwinia; species Erwinia sp. V71. The sequence goes on along the minus strand of NZ_CBFFRK010000006.1, from coordinate 11,360 downwards.
CTGGTGAACCTGGTGGAAATGGACCTGCCGCTGGCAACAGAAGCGCTCGATCCAAACAGCCCGCAATACCTCGGAGATCTGTTCAGCTGGTCGGCAATTGGCGCGCGTACTACCGAATCGCAGACTCACCGTGAAATGGCTTCTGGCCTGTCGATGCCGGTCGGTTTTAAAAACGGTACTGACGGCAGCCTGGCGACCGCGATTAACGCCATGCGTGCGGCGGCCATGCCACACCGGTTTGTGGGCATTAACCAGTCTGGTCAGGTCTGCCTGCTGCAGACTCAGGGCAACCCGGATGGTCATGTGATCCTGCGCGGTGGTAAAGCGCCGAACTACGGCCCGGAAGATGTAGCTCAGTGTGAAAAAGAGATGCTTCAGGCGGGACTCCGCCCATCCTTGATGATAGATTGCAGTCATGGCAACTCCAACAAAGACTATCGTCGTCAGCCTGGTGTGGCTGAATCTGCCGTGGCGCAGATTAAGGATGGCAACCGTTCGATTATTGGCCTGATGCTTGAAAGCAATCTGCATGAAGGCAATCAGTCTTCTGAGCAGCCGCGTAGCGAGATGCGCTACGGGGTTTCCGTGACGGATGCCTGCATTAACTGGCAGAGCACCGAGACGCTGCTGCGAGAGATTCATCAGAGCCTGGACGGAGTGCTGACGGCGCGTCTGTCACAAGAGGTTTAATTATGGTGGCTGAACTGACCGCGCTACGCGATCAAATTGATGAAGTTGATAAAGCGCTGCTCGATCTGCTGGCCAGACGGCTCGAACTGGTCGCCGAAGTGGGTGAAGTAAAGAGCCGTTATGGATTACCGATTTATGTTCCGGAACGCGAAGCCTCGATGCTGGCTTCGCGCCGTAAAGAGGCGGAAGCGCTCGGCGTGCCGCCGGATTTGATTGAGGATGTTTTGCGCCGTGTGATGCGCGAATCCTACTCAAGCGAAAATGATAAAGGCTTTAAAACCCTCTGTCCTGAGCTGCGTCCGGTGGTGATTGTCGGCGGCAAAGGGCAGATGGGGCGTCTGTTTGAGAAGATGCTGACGCTGTCTGGTTATCAGGTGAAGCTGCTTGATAAAGAAGACGGGGATCAGGCGGAAACCATGCTGAGTGACGCTGGCATGGTGATTATCAGCGTGCCTATCCATCTTACTGAGCAGGTGATTGCTGAGCTGCCAAAACTGCCGGATGACTGCATTCTGGTGGACCTGGCATCCGTGAAAAACCGTCCGCTGCAGGCCATGCTGGCGGCGCACAATGGGCCGGTACTGGGTTTGCATCCGATGTTTGGTCCGGACAGTGGCAGCCTGGCGAAACAGGTGGTGGTGTGGTGCGATGGCCGCCAGCCGGAAGCCTACCAGTGGCTGCTGGAGCAAATTCAGGTGTGGGGCGCGCGTCTGCATCGTATCAGTGCGGTCGAGCATGACCAGCATATGGCGTTTATTCAGGCACTGCGCCACTTTGCCACGTTCGCTTATGGTCTGCATCTGGCGGAGGAGAATGTTCAGCTGGAACAGTTGCTGGCCTTGTCATCGCCGATTTACCGCCTTGAGCTGGCGATGGTGGGACGTCTGTTTGCCCAGGACCCGCAACTGTACGCGGACATCATTATGTCCTCAGGGCGTAATCTGGCGCTGATCAAACGTTATCACCAGCGTTTCGGCGAGGCGATTCAGCTGCTGGAGCATGGCGACAAGCAGGCGTTTATTGACAGCTTCCGTCGCGTGGAGCACTGGTTTGGTGATTATGCCAAACGCTTCCTGGTGGAAAGCCGCACCCTGCTGCGTCAGGCTAACGACAGCCGTCTGTAAGCCAATAAAAGAGTATAAAAAACCGGGGATTTCCCCGGTTTTTTTATTGGTCAAATCCCGCCGCGTGCAGCAACTGCTGTGCCGCCGGGTTCAGCAGAAATGCCGCCAGCGCTGCGGCACGTGGCTGGCAAAGAGCAAACCCGTAGGCGATATCCGGCTGATAGTCGCGCGGTATGGCGAAGACACGCAGCGCGGCATCACGGCGCAGTTCCGCGGCATAGCTTTGATAACCGAGAAACAGTTCGGCGTGGCCGCTGTCAATCAGCCAGCGGGCGGCCAGTTTCCCTGCCGGGATCGGCGCTGAATCCGCTCCTCCCACCAGTGACATGGCGCGCTTTTTCAGCTTAACCCCCAGACCTGGATGGCGCTGTTCAATGGTGTCAAACAGCTGCCAGGTGTAATCACCAGACGGATCGCTCGCCGGTGTGGAGGTTGCCAGCCGCAACGACGGGCGACTGAGCAGCGTCAGCCAGTCATCATCACGACTGACCAGTGAAGCTTTCGCTGTCAGGCAGAGCTGGTTGCGGGTAAATAATTCGACCTGTATTGCCAGCCCCTGTTGCAGCAGTGCCTGTGGATGGGCGAGGTTCGCTGAGGCAAACAGATCACAGGGCTCACCGTTAATAATCCGCTGGCGCAGCAACCCGGCTGGGGCAAACTGCGTCGCCACCGTGCTACCCGTTTGCTGCTCAAAGGTCGCCATCAGCGCTGGCCACACGTTACGCAAACTACCGGCGGCGAGTACCTGTAATTGAGACATGCTTACTCGCCCCGGTAATCCGTGCGGTAAAAGCGCTGATACCACTGCTGCGCCAGTTTATTCATATCAATATCGGCAAATTTTTCCGGATAGAGCTTTTTCGCCATCCACAATTCACCTAAGCCCAACGCTTCCGGCATCGGGTAACCCCAGGCTTTGGCGTACTCCGGCATCAGCCAGACGCGCTGATGTTTCACCGCATCAATCACCTGCCAGTTCGCATCGTTGCGGATTTCATCCGGCACTTTCGGGTAGCGGTCCTGAACAAAAATCACCTGCGGGTTCCAGGCCAGCACCTGCTCCAGCGACACCTGTTTAAAGCCTTTTACAGTCGCAGCGGCCACATTCAGTGCTCCGGCATGCGCCATCATCAGGCCGGTATACTTGCCGGAACCGTAAGTGGTGAGGTCAGGGTTCGCCATATAGACGCGAATACGCTGCTGTGGCGCGATATCTTTCAGGCGCTGGTTGATCAACGCGCGCTGGGCAAATGCCGCCTGAATTAAGTCTTCAGCCTGCTTCTGGCGGTTGACGACCTCACCAATCAGCCGAATGCCTTCTTTCAGCCCCTGATCGTACGCCTGCTCTTCATCCTGCAGCGAAGGATTAAGTTTTGCCTGCTGTTTTTCGTCGCCGCTGCGCAGAGAGATGGCAATCACCGGAATGCCGAGCTGCGAGATTTTATCGATCATCTCCTGCGGTGCGTAGTTGGTGACGAACACCACCTGCGGATGCAGCGCAACCAGCTGTTCAGCATCAACGTGAGTAAGATCGCCCAGCCCGGGAATGGTGTTCAGTTCCGGCACCAGACGCTGGTAGTTATCGCCCAGCTGCGGTTTCCAGTTGCTGAGAATACCTACCATTTTGCGGGTGGCGTCGAGCTGGACCAGCAGATTCAGCGTCTGGTGTTGTAGCACCACCACGCGATCTACCTGATCGGGGATAGTCACTTTACGGCCTAACTGGTCAGTTACCTGGCGTGCTGCGAGCGAAGAAAAAGAAGTGAACAGCACCAGAAGCAGTGCTGCGTAGTGGGTTACCCGTGTCATCATATCAATCACCTTATCGTTATATACACGATGATATAGCGATGAGCTGTGCGGGTAAATCACCGTTAATGCGGTCAGCCCATCAGGGCTGACCGGGGCAGGACATTATTGCGGGTCGACGGGGACCACATTTTCACTCGGGTAGCAGCCAAGCACTTTCAGTGAACGGGTAATCGCACCCAGCTCACGCAATGCCTGCTGCATTTCCGCGGAACGCAGGTTGCCCTGCACATCGATATAAAACATCTCTTCCCACGGATTGCCGTTAATCGGCCGGGATTCCAGTTTGCTCATAATCAGGTTGTGCTGGCGCAATACCAGCAGCGCTTCAACCAGCGCACCCGCCTGCTGTCCGGTCGCCATAATCAGCGTGGTTTTCGCCGGCACCTGCGCGGAGACATCGACCGGCTTACGCGCCAGAATAATAAAGCGGGTGATATTGTGCTGCTGGTTGGCGAGATCCTGCTCCAGTACCTGCAGGTTATACAGTTCACCACCGGCTTCGCTGCCCAGTGCGGCCACTTTTGGTGAGTTCATCGCAGCAACTTTCTCCATTGCCGCAGCCGTACTTTCGGTGTACTCGATTTTCCAGTGCGGGAAACGCTGGATAAACTGGCTGCATTGCTGGAACGGTTGCGGATGGCTGTACACCGTCTCGATCTGCTGTAAGTCGGTGCTGCCGGAAACCAGTACACAGTGATTAATCGGCACTGTCATTTCCGCAACAATCGACAGACTGGTCTGTTGCAGCAGGTCGTAAACATCGTTAATCGAACCGGAGCTGGTGTTTTCAATCGGCAGCACGGCGTAATCCGCCTGACCGGTTTCGACCTGCTGAATGATGTCGTGGAATTTCAGACAACCACTCTCAATCACCTGCGAGAAGTGACGTGCCGCATAGCGACGGGCGGCGAGGTGAGAGTAGGAGCCTTTTGGTCCCAGGAAGGCGATACGCGCGGACTGGGTATGGCTCTGGTTGAGCTGCTTCTGCAACAGCGCCTGCTGGGTGAGCACGGAATCTTCAATCACCAGCTGGAACAGACGGGTGATGTAATGTGCATCCAGCTGATGCTGTTTACCGAGGGTGATCAGATGTTCCAGCAGATCGCGCTCACGGTCGATATCGCGGATAGGGCGCTGGGTGGCCATTTTGGCCTGTGCGACTTCGATGGCCAGTCCGCGTCGTTCAGCCAGCAGCGCTAACAGTTGTTCATCAACGGCGCTGATTTTCTCACGCAGGGCCAACAGAGGGGTTTCGTTGCTCATTCTCGCTACCTGTCAGATATCCAAAAAAAAAGCCTCCCGGCTGGGAGGCTTTACTGTTCGTCTTCGCATTCATTCTTACACGACGAATCGCCTCCCATTCAGGGGAAGGTAAAAAAGAATGCGAAGAAGAACGGAAGTTGTTTCATGGTGGTTTCCATTATTGAACTGCCTTAACAGTAACCGCTGCAATTTATCACTGTCAATAAAAAACGCGCCCGCAGGCGCGTTGATGCTGATGAAAGCCGTTATTCCTGAGCCACCACACCGAGATCTTTCACACTGGCATCGGCGCGGCGCGCTTCGCCTTTGTGCTGCACTTTATTCAGCTGGCGTTCCAGCTTGGCGATCAGATCGTTGATTGCGGCGTACATGTCTTCATTTTTCGCGCTGGCAACCAGTGGACCGTTCGGGGTGTTAATGGTGGCATCGGCGACGAATTCTTTCGGTTCTTTCGACAGCACGATGTGCGGATTTATCAGATGGGTTTGCCACTTTTCAAGCTTGGCGAGACGGTCTTCGACATGCTGGCGGATAGCCGCCGTGATATCCATTTGCTTGCTGGTAATGTTCAGAACCATAGTACTTACCTCTCTGTCATTTCCGTCTTGGTGAATCCAGCATAACGCGAAAAAAGTTAAAATGCGTGATTTAGATCACGAAAAAAATGTCACTTTTTGTCAACAAACTGAAATCTGTGAGATGTACTGATAAATGCGCCTGAAGGGGTTGCCGGACGGCATTTTAAGCGGCATTATTGATGAGTTAACCGGGCGGGAAAATCGTAAATATGACGTTTTTCTGGCCAAAAAAATGGCAGCCCGCAGGCTGCCGTTTTTGTTACTTAACCTCAGGACGCTGGGTTCGCGGCGATAATTTTCGCCACCTTGTCAGCCTGGGCTGCCATCTGCAGTTCGCGATAGGCATTTTCCATCAGCGGCAGCGCGTCGCGCGTCGCCTGGGTGTCCGGATAGTCCTTCATCATCTGCTCGACGCGATTAACCACAGCGACATATGCCCCGCGTTTGGTATAGAATTGCGCCACGGAAAGTTCATATTTCGCCAGACGATCTTTCAGATACACCAGGCGCTTGCGCGCATCGGTGGCGTACTGACTGTTCGGGTTGTTGCGCAGCAGCTGAGAGAAGTCGCGGAACGCAGCACGGGCATGTTCAGGATCGCGATCGGAACGATCAACACCAAAGAAGCCCTGCAGTGCAGAATCATCCAGCGCCATATCCGTCAGACCTTTCATATAGATGACATAGTCAATATTCGGATGGGTCGGATTCAGGCGCATAAAGCGCTCGATTGCCGCCTGAGCCAGCGGTAAATCGGCATTTTTGTAGTAGGCGTAGATCAGATCTAACTGAACTTGCTGGGAGTAAGGGCCGAACGGGTAGCGATTATCCAGCGCTTCCAGTTGCGTAATTGCTCCTTTAAAGTTACCGTCCTGCAGTTTTTGCTGCGCGGTAGCATAAAGTTCAGATGGCGGGCTGTCAGGAACCACATCTTTGGAGCCGGAACAACCAACCAGTGCCAGGCTCAACGTGGCTGCAGCCACCAGATATTTCATACGCGTCATGACGATTTGATTATCCTCAGAGTGTTATTGCGGAAGCTGTCCGTTTAGCTCCCTTTAGACCAGGTACGATAGCACATTATATTAAACGGCATCGCCGTGAAAACCCAACGTTAACGAAGAAGCTGTTTATGGCACAACAAGTACAACTCACCGCAACGGTGTCCGAATCACAACTCGGACAACGCTTAGATCAGGCTTTAGCGGAAATGTTCCCTGATTATTCACGTTCACGCATAAAAGAGTGGATCCTTGACCGTCGCGTCACGGTAAACGGCAACGTGATCGATAAGCCGAAAGAAAAAGTGCTGGGTGGCGAAACCGTCTCCATCAGTACGGAAATCGAAGAAGACGTGCGCTGGGAAGCGCAGGATATCCCGCTGAACATCGTTTATGAAGATGACGATATCCTGGTGATCAATAAACCGCGTGACCTGGTCGTTCATCCTGGTGCCGGTAACCCGGATGGCACGGTGCTGAATGCGCTGCTGCACTACTATCCGCCGATTGCCGATGTGCCGCGCGCCGGTATTGTGCACCGTCTCGATAAAGACACTACTGGCCTGATGGTGGTGGCGAAAACCATCGCTGCGCAGACGCACCTGGTGGAATCCCTGCAGTTGCGTGAAATCACCCGTGAATATGAAGCGGTAGCGATTGGCACCATGACGGCCGGCGGAACGGTAGACGAGCCGATCAGCCGCCACTCCACCAAGCGCACCCATATGGCGGTGCATCCGATGGGGAAACCGGCTACCACTCATTACCGTATTATGGAGCATTTCCGTGCTCACACGCGTCTGCGCCTGCGTCTGGAAACCGGCCGTACTCACCAGATCCGTGTACATATGTCGCATATCACCCATCCGCTGGTGGGCGATCAACTGTATGGCGGCCGTCCGCGTCCACCAAAAGGGGCGTCTGAAGCGTTTATTACTGCGCTGCGTAAGTTTGACCGCCAGGCCCTGCATGCGACGATGCTGCGTCTTTATCATCCGATCTCCGGTATCGAAATGGAGTGGCATGCGCCACTGCCGCAGGATATGGTCGATCTTATCGCTGCGCTGAAAGCGGATACCGAAGAGTTTAAGGATCAACTGGACTGGTTATGAGTGAACTGATTATCCCCGACTGGCCTGCACCAGCCAATGTGCGCGCCTGTTCCACGACACGAGTGGGCGGTTTCAGCCATGCGCCCTGGGATTCGCTGAATCTGGGCGCACATGTCGGGGATGATGCAGCAGCAGTGCAGCGTAATCGTGAGCAACTGATATCGCTGGCGCAGCTGCCATCAATGCCAGTCTGGATGGAGCAGGTACACGGCGTGGAGGTGCTGCGTCTGGATGGCTCGGTGCCGTCATCGCTGTGCGCCGATGCGGCCTGGAGTGACCGGCCTGGCGTTGTCTGCTCTTCGATGACCGCGGACTGTCTGCCGGTGCTGTTCTGCTCACAGGATGGAAAACAGGTAGCTGCTGCCCATGCGGGCTGGCGCGGTTTATGTACAGGTGTGCTCGAAGCCACACTGGCGAATTTCTCCTGCCGTGCCGATCAGATCCACGTCTGGCTGGGACCCGCCATCGGTCCTGACGCTTTTGAAGTCGGCCAGGATGTCTGGGACGCATTTGTCGCCCAGGATGCGGCAGCGGCTCAGGCATTCAAACCTGCCGGTACGAAGTATTTCGCCGATATCTGGTTACTGGCGCGTCAGCGGCTGGAAAAACAGGGTGTGCGCTCAATTAGTGGTGGAGAACACTGCACTTTTACCCAAAATGCGCAATTTTTCTCCTACCGACGCGACGGAATCACCGGCCGCATGGCAAGTTTGATCTGGCTGATATAATCTAGTGCCTCAAGACGATCCAGTTAGCGTATTTTTTCGCCAAAAATTCAGGTCAGGAACCTTGAATAATTTGAGGCAAGACCTCATCTAATCTCCAGTAGCATTTTGACCTGTATGGGAGGAATCATGCGTCTGGATCGTCTTACTAATAAATTCCAGCTGGCACTCGCCGACGCCCAGTCACTCGCTCTCGGGCGTGACAACCAATTTATCGAACCTCTGCATCTGATGAGCGCACTGCTCAGTCAGGAAGGGGGATCGGTGCGTCCGTTACTCACCACTGCAGGCGTTGATGTCGCATCACTTCGTACCGGGATTGAACAGGCGATTAGCCGTTTACCGCAGGTCGAAGGTACTGATGGTGACGTCCAGCCTTCGGCAGATTTGGTGCGGGTGCTTAACCTGTGTGACAAGCTGGCGCAAAAGCGCGGCGACAACTTTATTTCATCAGAATTATTTGTTCTGGCGGCACTCGACTCACGCGGCTCGCTGGCGGATTTACTGAAATCCGCAGGAGCGACCAGCGACAAGCTGTCCAAAGCCATTGAGCAGATGCGCGGAGGAGAAAGCGTGAACGATCAGGGGGCGGAAGATCAGCGCCAGGCATTGAAGAAATACACCATCGATCTGACTGAGCGTGCCGAGCAGGGCAAACTCGACCCGGTGATTGGCCGTGATGAAGAGATCCGCCGCACTATTCAGGTGCTGCAGCGCCGCACCAAAAACAACCCGGTGCTGATTGGTGAACCTGGTGTTGGTAAAACCGCCATTGTCGAAGGACTGGCGCAGCGCATCATTAACGGTGAAGTGCCTGAAGGGCTGAAAGGCCGTCGGGTACTGGCGCTGGATATGGGCGCGCTGGTGGCCGGGGCGAAATATCGCGGTGAATTCGAAGAGCGCCTGAAAGGGGTGCTGAACGACCTGTCGAAACAGGAAGGCAACGTCATTCTGTTTATTGATGAGCTGCATACCATGGTTGGTGCCGGTAAAGCAGATGGCGCGATGGATGCCGGCAATATGCTGAAACCGGCGCTGGCGCGCGGTGAGCTGCACTGTGTCGGCGCGACCACGCTGGATGAGTATCGTCAGTACATTGAAAAAGATGCTGCGCTGGAACGTCGTTTCCAGAAAGTGTTTGTAGCGGAACCGAGCGTCGAAGACACCATTGCCATTCTGCGTGGTCTGAAAGAGCGTTATGAGCTGCATCACCATGTGCAGATTACCGACCCGGCGATTGTCGCGGCGGCAACGCTGTCGCACCGTTATATTGCTGATCGTCAGTTGCCGGACAAGGCGATTGATCTGATTGACGAAGCGGCGTCCAGCATTCGTATGCAGATCGACTCGAAACCGGAAGCGCTGGATCGTCTTGACCGGCGCATCATCCAGCTGAAACTGGAACAGCAGGCGCTGAAGAAAGAGTCGGATGATGCCAGCATTAAGCGTTTAGAGATGCTGGAAGAGGAGCTGGCGCAGAAAGAGCGTGAATACTCTGAGCTGGAAGAGGAATGGAAAGCAGAGAAAGCTTCGCTGTCCGGTACGCAGACGATTAAAGCCGAGCTGGAGCAGGCGCGTCTGACGCTGGAGCAGGCGCGGCGAGTCGGCGACCTCGGCAAAATGTCTGAGCTGCAATATGGTCAGATTCCGGAGCTGGAGAAACAGCTGGCTGCTGCGACGCAGGCGGAAGGTAAAACCATGCGTCTGCTGCGCAACCGTGTCACCGATGTCGAAATCGCGGATGTGCTGGCGCGCTGGACCGGCATTCCGGTGGCGCGCATGATGGAAGGTGAGCGCGAGAAACTGCTGCATATGGAGCAGGAGCTGCATCAGCGAGTGATTGGCCAGAACGAAGCGGTTGATGCGGTGGCGAATGCCATTCGCCGCAGCCGTGCTGGTCTTGCCGATCCTAACCGGCCGATCGGTTCCTTCCTGTTCCTTGGTCCGACTGGTGTCGGTAAGACCGAGCTGTGCAAGGCCCTGGCGAATTTCCTGTTCGACAGCGACGATGCGATGGTGCGTATCGATATGTCCGAGTTTATGGAAAAACATTCGGTTGCCCGTCTGGTCGGTGCACCTCCGGGTTATGTCGGCTATGAAGAAGGCGGCTATCTGACAGAAGCGGTACGTCGTCGCCCTTATTCTGTGATCCTGCTGGATGAAGTGGAAAAAGCACATCCTGATGTGTTCAACATTCTGTTGCAGGTGCTGGATGATGGGCGTCTGACTGACGGACAAGGCAGAACGGTCGATTTCCGTAACAGCGTGGTGATTATGACCTCTAACCTGGGTTCCGATCTGATTCAGGAGCGTTTCGGTGAGCTGAACTATGGTGCGATGAAGGATGTGGTGATGACCGTGGTGGGTCACCACTTCCGTCCGGAGTTCATCAACCGTATTGATGAGCTGGTGGTATTCCATCCGCTGGGCGAGCAGCATATTGCGTCAATTGCCAAAATTCAGCTGCAGCGCCTGTATCAGCGTCTGGAAGAGCGTGGCTTTGCTGTCCACATCTCCGATGAGGCGCTGAAACTGCTGGGCGAAAATGGTTATGATCCGGTGTATGGTGCGCGGCCATTAAAACGCGCTATCCAGCAGCAGATCGAGAACCCGCTGGCGCAGCAGATACTGGCTGGAACGCTGCTGCCAGGTAAAACCATCGAGATGGCGGTGAAAGATGGTGTGATAGTTGCCCATCAATAATCACTGATAAAGCACAAAACGGGCCTGTAAGGCCCGTTTTTGTTTGTTTACTGTGCGGATTAGGGCTGTTTTCATGCGGATTGCATGAAAACTGAACGCTTGAAAAGTTTTTTGCATTTAATACTTGTCAGGCGTCAGGAACTCCCTATAATGCGCCTCCACTGACACGGCACAACGACTTAACGGTCGCCGGGTCAGGAAGAGAAAGTTAAATAACAACTTGACTCTTCGGCGGTGAAGCGTAGTATACGCAACCCGCGCCACAGAAGAATGTGGCACTGCTCTTTAACAATTTATCAGACAATCTGTGTGGGCACTCGCAGGATTGATATCGCAACGTTCTCCGGAACGA